>JBBRJN010000419.1:0-3064 GCA_038219365.1 Kiritimatiellia bacterium
GCGTCACCATGTAGAGACCGACGGCGGTCAGCAGCACGACCGGCTCGTACGCCATCATCTGGATCAGCTCACGCGAAGCGCCCACAAAGCTGTAGGGGGAGCTGGCTTTGAACGCGCCGAGCACAAAGAAAATGCCCGACAACGTCAGTGCGAAAAACACCAGCAGCAGGTCGGAGCCGCAGAAGAAGAGCGCACCGGTGAACACCGTCAGAACGAAAAAGAAGACGATGTAGAAGTTCTGCGAGCGGCGCACGACGAGGCGCTCCTTGCTCCACAGCTTCGCCACGTCATAGAAAGGCTGCAGCAGCGGCGGTCCGAGCCGGGCCTGCATGCGCGCCGAAATCCGGCGGTCAATGCCGGCCAGCAGCCCGCCGATCAGCGGGGCCGCTACCAGATAGATCAGAAGACGCCACCACGGACTCATGTCAACACCACCTTCAGCAACAGCCCAACCAACAGGACACAGGCGAACACCATTCCGACTTTCATCATCTTGGACTCAGAAAGGAGGTCGGCCAAATAATAGTTTTGCGTCGTCATGTCATGTACCGAACCCAGCGACCCGATAAACTGCGTGCCCTCCTCTGTGTTGGCACCCCCCAGATACGGGTCGCTCACTTTCACGTTGCGCCCGTAGTTCAAAAAGCTGAGCGGGAAGAGGGAAACCAGCGCCAGCATGATGACCATGATGATGAGGTTGCCCTCGCTCATGGCGCTGAACTGGGCCAGGTGGTATTGCGTCTTCACATACGGTTCAATCAGAAACTTCGACACCAGCGGGAAGAGCATACAGGTTCCGAACGTCAAGCCGGACAGGGCGTACAGGGCGGTCCACTTGCCCCAGCCGATGTTTTTCTCGACGTTGGCGTGGGTTTTATTCACCACCAGCAGCACGCCCATCCATTTAATCCAGAAGAAGAGCGTCGCCGCGCTGCCGAAAACAATGAAGACCGCGAACAGGGGAAAGGAGTCCAAGACCGCCTTGAGAACCGCATATTTGCTGATCAGCATGCCGAACGGCGCAAGGAACATGCCGGCCATACCGATTTGAAGCATGACTGAAAGCCGCGGCATTTTGAGGATCAGGCCGGTCATGTCATCGATGTTGCGGCTGTGTAGCTTGTGCTCGATCACGCCGACGCACAGAAAAAGCAGGCCCTTGGCGATGGCGTGGAAGACAATCAGCAACACGCCGGCCCAAACCGCCTCGTGCGTGCCGATGCCGCCGCAGAGAATGATCAGGCCCAGGTTGGCGATGGTTGAATAGGCCAGCACCTTCTTGGCGTCACTGGTGGTGATGGCGGCCAGCGAGGTGACCAAGAACGTGGTCGCACCCACCATCGCCACCAGAATTCCCGCCACGGTGCCTTGAAGAACGGGTGCCACGCGCAGCACCAGATAAACGCCCGCGTTGACCATGGTGCTGGAGTGCAACAGCGCGGAGACCGGCGTCGGTGCCACCATCGCGCCCAACAGCCAAGAGGAAAACGGCAACTGCGCCGATTTGGTGAGGCCGGCGAAGGCCAGCAGGGCGACCGGCAAGAGCACGAGCGCCGGCTTGGCCAACACGAGCTGATCAAGCTCAATCGGCCCGCCGCCGCGGGCCAGCAGGAGGAGCGCGGCCGCGAAGCCAACGCCACCGATGAGGTTCATCAGCAACGCGCGCTGGGCGTTACGCTTGGACTCGTCCGTGCGCTTGTAACCGATCAGCCAGAACGAGCAGAGCGTGGTGATCTCCCAGAAGAAGTAGAGCCAGATCAGATTGTTGGAGAACACCAGGCCGAACATCGCGCCCAAGAAGATGAAGAGGATGGCAAAGAAACTGCGGCGCCCGTCATGCATTTCGGGATGATGGGAGACGTGAAACTCCTGCATGTAGTCTAATGCGTACAGGCAGATCAGCCCGCCGATGACGCCGATAATCAGCTCCAGAATCACGGAAAACTGATCAAGGATCAGAGAGTGGGCCACCTCCACATGAGGTCCGCCGCCCAGTTCCATCACCCCGAGCAGCCCGGCCTGCGCCAGCGCCAGCAAGGCGATCAGCGGCCGACGGGTACGCGCGCTGACCCAGAGCAGGTACAGGGTGATGACGCCCTCGATCAAGATCATGACCCGTCCAATCACTTCAGGCGAAACAGACAAATTTGTCACACTGTCCGGAACGCCCGGTAGGGCCAGCGCCAGGGAGCCTGCGATCACAGCGACGACACCCACGCCCACAAGGGGACGACGGACACGATTCGATCCCGTGGCAAGTAAAACCAGCCCGAGGATAAAAGGGAACGCAATAAGCAACGGAATTAAACCAACCATAGTAGGCTCGCAAAAAAAATTGGTGCTGAAATTACCAAAGAGCATGCTTCCGAGGCAAGGGGTAATTTTAAAAAACAAAAAGCGGGGGCTCACGCCAAGCCCCTAAGGTGAGGACGGCGGGCACGGTTGGTGTACCGGCTTCAGCCGGCTCGGTGGACGCGGGCCGCCTGAAGGCGGGATACCAGCCTAGATGGGGCCGTCCTCGATCACGACACGGAAGCCGACATCGAAGGGCTTCATCCAGCCGGGATAGCCCCAGCGCCACGACGACGTTGCGCGGATCTGACGGCGGTACCACGAGCCCCCTCGCACGATCTTACGCTCATCAACAACCGTGTTGTTGCGTCCGTCGGTGTCGCTATACGGATAGGGCTTATAGTCCGTCCGCGTCCACTCGGCCACATTGCCGTGCATATCGTGCAGGCCCCACGCGTTGGGCGCGTAGCTGCCGACCTTGGCAAGGTGCAGGACGCCGTCATTGAAGCGGCGGTCACGCAGCTCGAAATCGTACAGCGGAGAGGGCCGTTTAGCGGGCGCGGGATCATCGCCTCGCGCGATCGGTTTAGGATCCACGCCTTCGACCGCCAGCTCAATGAGGGTGTAGTCAGCAAGGTTCTCCTGCTTGGAGAAGTCCGCGTTGACGTCGCCGTAGTTCAGCGGCGTGGCCGCGCCCGCGCGGCAGGCCCACTCCCACTGCGCCTCGGTGGGCAGACGCACGTTCTTCCCGAGTTTCTTGGAGAGCCACGCG
>JBBRJN010000420.1:0-3046 GCA_038219365.1 Kiritimatiellia bacterium
ATGGTCACCCGCCACCGCCAGCTCGCCGGAGTCCTCCAACGTTACCGAAGGCCCTAACGTAATCAGGTAAACGATAAAGGAAATGGCGGTCGCCGTCCAGAACGCGGTCCAGTCGATGCGCCGAAAAAAAGACCCCTGACGAGAGTCGCCCGAAAACAACGTGTTAATCATAGGTTATTCCAAAAGCAATTAAAACAGGGTTAATAATTTACCCTTGAATCCCTTCCCCCGCAAGAACAAGTTTTCAACATCCGAAACGAAAACAACGCTTGATTCTCATAAGCGGATTTGTCATACTGCAAACCTACACTCCATTAAGGAACATTGCTAGTGTGATGTCTCGGTGGAGACCTTTTAAACAGGCGGCCCACTCCGTGAGGCTGCCACAGAATAACGGAATGCTTTACCATGAGTGAAATACCTGTGTCAAACGTCCGGAATTTCGTGATTCTCGGACACAGCGGAAGCGGAAAGACCACGCTCACCGACGCTGTAGCCTTCAAGCTGGGGCTGAACGACCGCTTGGGATTGGTCGCAAGCGGCTCCAGCATCTCCGACACAACGGAGGAGGAAAAAGCCCGCAAAATTACCATTTTCGCAAGCAATTTTGCAGCCAATTACACGCTGAAAGAGCAAGATTACCGGCTCATCTTCACGGATGCCCCCGGCTTTATGGATTTCTACGGGCAGATTCTGGGAGCCGTTCGCGCCGCTGATTTCGCGCTGATCACGGTCGATGCAGTATCCGGTGTACAGGTCGGCACGCGCCGCGCGTGGAAAGCCTGCAAGGAGGGAGGCCTCTCATCGACCTCGTTCGTGATCACCGGCCTCGACAAGGAGAATGCCAGCTTCGAAAAAGCGCTGGCCTCGATCCGAAACGCGTTCGGAGTGAACTGCGTGCCGGTCACCGCGCCGCTCACCGCCGACACGATGGTCAATATTCTCCGGGAGGAAAACCTGCCGGGACATCTGGCGGAACTTCACAACAGTCTTGCCGAGACCGCCGCCGAGAGCGACGACGCGCTGATGGAAAAGTTCTTCGCGCAGGGCACGCTCACGCCCGAGGAGATCAGCGCCGGCCTGAAAGACGGTATCCGATCCGGAGCCGTGCACCCGATTTACTCTGTACTGCCGCTCAAAGGCATCGGCGTCACCGAGATGCTCGACAGCATGTGCCGCATCCTTCCTTGTCCGGGAAGCCGTGTTTTCACCAACACCGCCGGCGTTGAAATTGCAGCTGACCCGAATGGGCCTTTCGTTGCGCAGGTTTGGCGCACGGCGATCGACACCTTCCTCGGGCAACTCAACTACATCCGGGTCATTTCCGGCACGCTCACGCCTGGCATGACCATCCAGAACAACACGACCGACTCAAAGGAGACGGTCTCCGCACTGCTGCAGGTTGTCGGCAAGAAACAGTCTCCGGTTGCCAAGGCGGGTCCGGGCGACATCGTTGCGCTTCCCAAGCTCAAGAACACCAAGACCGGCAACACGCTCGCCGCTGTCGGCAATACCACCCAACTGCCCGACATCGCCTTCCCCCAGCCGGTCATGTACATGGCTTTGGCCGCCAAAACACAGGCCGATGACGATAAACTCAGCAACGCCATTCACCGCCTTCTGGACGGCGACCCCACCTTGCACTACGAAAAGCAAGTCGAGACCAAGCAGGTCATTCTCAAAGGCCTCGGCGATGTGCACATCGATGTCGCGGTCAGCCTGATGAAATCGCAATCGAATGTCAGCGTCGATCTCTCCACGCCAAAAGTGCCTTACCGTGAAACCGTCACCACCCTGGGCGACGGCCACTATCGTCACAAGAAGCAGTCCGGAGGCCGCGGCCAGTTCGGCGAGGTCTACCTGCGCGTTTCGCCGCGCCGTCAAGACGAGGAGGGCGAGTGGTTCCTCGACAAGACCGTCGGCGGGTCCATCCCGGGCAACTTCATGCCCGCCGTCCACAAGGGTGTCGTCGAGGGCATGCTGGCGGGCGCGGTGGCGGGCTACCCGGTCCAAAACATCAAAGTGGAGATTTACGACGGTTCGTATCACGACGTGGACTCATCGGAAATCGCCTTCAAAATTGCCGGCTCGCGCGCCCTGCGCGAAGGCATGTCCAAAGCCCGTCCCGTGCTGCTCGAGCCGATCATGCGCCTGAAGATCACCATCCCCGAAGCCTTCATGGGAGCCATCAGCGGCGACATGCCGCACAAGCGGGGCCGCCTGCTCGGGATGGAGGCCGATGAGGGCATCCAGGTGATCACGGCCGAGGCCCCGCTCGCCGAACTCTTCAAATACTCAGCGGAGTTGCGCTCCATTACCGGCGGCCAGGGCTCCTTCACCATGGACTTCGACCGCTACGATATCGTGCCTTCCAATGTGGCGCAAAAGATCATCGCCGAAGCGGCCAAGCACCACACACATGAGGATGAAGATTAGTACCGTCCGACAAGGCCGATAAAGAAAACGTCGAACGTCCAACGCTGAATTCCCAACTTCGGCGTTCGGCGTTTTCTTTCATACGCCGCTGCGTACAAGATAAATCCAATTCAGGACCGCAAGAATAAGCAGTGTGATCCAAAGCATGCGGACCTCCCGCGCTTCGAGCCGCACGCGCACCGCGCGCCGCCCGACAACAAGCGCTGCGGAATAGACCGCGAGGGCCACTCCGACAATCACGCCGCCTAGCGTCGCCAGCGGCTGCAGCCTTACCGCTCCCGACACATCACCCCGCAGCAGCAGCGCAGCCGCACGCGTGGCACCACAGGTTAGACAGGGCACGCCCGTGAGCCGGTGGAACAGGCAGACCGAGGTCCCGCTCATGTGAATCCAGGCAAGCACGGCCACAATTAGAAGAAGGGAACCCAGGCACGCCAGCCAGCGTTGAAGATCCTCCAGCTGCCGATCCCGCCATTCGAACCGCATGAAGCCCCCTCCCCTTCCACCTGCCACGCCACCGTGTGCTTGCCGGAAGCGAGATCGTCCAGCACCCAGAGACCCTTCTCGGTCAGCGGGAGCGCCTGTTTCCCGTCAAGCGTCAAAACCACAT
>JBBRJN010000421.1:0-3039 GCA_038219365.1 Kiritimatiellia bacterium
AACCCGCAGCAAAATCCGCTTCAGAAGCGGCAAGCCGTGCCTCGGTCAACTCGGACAGCAAACCCGCGTAGTCCTCTTCGCGCATCACCACGTACTGGGGCCGGTTGTTCTTGATGACATACACCGGACCGTTGCCGATCATTCCATCGACGGCTCCGATTCCGCACCGTTTGATCTCTTGCGCCGCCAGCATATTCATACCGTTTCCCCAGCCTAATGAGTGTACCTGATTTAGTTCTTATATTAGCACTTCATCCGTTACTGTCAACCCGCCAGCGCTTGGTGCCAGCAATTCCAGCAATTCCAACTATGGCTAAGAATCGCCTCACGGCACCACTACGAACAGGAGAAAGCCAAGTGCTTCCGTTTGTAGCAACCGTTTCCCCGAAACGTCCGCAGGGCATTGAAGCTGCTTGAACCGGCGGACGGCTCGGGGATCCGTCCGGACGCGGCCACATACGCCGGGCTTTCAACACCCACGTCCCTTCTCTCTGCGCCTCTGCGTTATAATTCTCTCGACGCGCAGCACTCGACACTCGAACCTCTTTGAACCCTGACTCATGACTCGCTGATAGGCACATGCAATAACAGAGCACTCACTTCGCCGCTGCAGGCGGGCTGACCCGCTCCTTAAAGAAGCGCACGACCGACGGCAGCGCCTCGGGCGGAAGTTCGTGTCCGCCGGGGTGGATAAGGGCCACGACCGGTGCGCCCACGTTGGAGGCGTAGAGCGTGGCGTTCGTACCCCACGGCTGGCCCGCGCCGCAGTGGTTGATCTGACGCAACCGCTCCAGAGTCTGCTGCTGCCACACAAACTTGACGAGCGGGTCCTTTTCACCCGCCACATGCAGAACCGGCTTGGGCGTCAGTTGCGCGAGCTGCGAGGTCACGGCCGCGCACGGCGCGAAGGCATCAAAACAATAAGCCCGCGTCGCCCACAGCAGATAGGTGAAGCCGCCGCCGTTGGAGTGGCCCGTGGCGTAAACATGCTTGCCGTCGATCTTGCAGGTTGTGCGGAGCGTCTCCATCACAGCGTCGAAAAACTTCAGGTCGCGGTCTCCCTGATTCCCGGGGGCGCTCTGCCAGCCGGCCTTCTTGCCTTCCGGATCAGTGAGCCGTCCCGGCGTGGGCAAGCCCTGCATATAAACGACCCGCGCCTCGGGCCAGAGCGTGTGGCAGGGGAAAGTGCGGGCCATGTGGCGCATGTTACCGCCGTGCCCGTGAAACACGAAGACCACCGGCACCGCGTTGGAGGACGCCTGCAGCGGCAGATAGACAAGCGCCTCACGGGTCACGCCGTCCACCGTCCATTCGCGGCGCTCCGGCTCGGCGGCAACGACGGACAGCGCCGCTAAGGAGCCCATCAGAAGCACGTTCGAAATCACGTGGAAGTCTGTCAGCATGTAACGCTCCTGTTATTAAAGTTGGCTACGCCCACAACTATGATTCTCACCACAAAGCTCACGAAGAGGTGATTGATGCATCCAACTTCGTGAACTTCACCTTGGGAGCACGGGCGTCCTCGCCCGTGTCGCGCCCAACGCAACGGGCGGGGACGCCCGTTCTCCACATCTGACGCTTACAGGCTGCCGTCACGCAGACGCTTCGCCACGTCGCGCAGACGTGCGCACACCTTGTCGCGGCCGAGCAGCACCAGCATCTCGAAGAGCCCCGGACCTTCGGTCAGTCCCGAAACCGCCACGCGCACCGGATGCACCATTGATCCTAAGCCCGTGCCGCGCGACTCACCCATTGCAGTCAACGTCTCATGCGCGGTCTGCACGTCGAAGATTGGAAGCGCGGCATAGCTCTCAGCGACCTCGTCCAGCAACGCGGTCACGCCCTCGACCTTGAGACGCTTCTCGACCGCTTTCGGATCGAAGGCGTATGCGTCTGTGAAAAAGTAGGCACAGGAGGCCGGCAACTCCGAATAAAACTTAGTCCGGATCTGCATCTGCTCCATGATGCCGGCGAGATCGACGCCCTCGGTGGAAAGACCGCCCGCCTGCACGCGCGAGACAAACTCGGCCTCGAACACCTCACGCGGCTGACGCCGGATGTACTCGCCGTTCATCCACACCAGTTTCTTGACATCGAAGCGCGCCGCGCTGGACTTGCAGCGGTCGAGCGTAAAGAGCGCGATCATCTCCTCGCGCGTCAGCACCTCGCGGTCATCGCCCGGCGCCCAGCCGAGCAACAGCAAGAAATTGAAGAGCGCGTCAGGCAAATAGCCCTGCTCCTTGAACTCGCCCACAAAGGCCGCGCCGTCGCGCTTGGAATAGGGCTTGCCCTGGTTGTTCACGATCATCGGCAGATGCGCGTACAGCGGAACAGGTGCGCCGATGGCCTTGAACAGCTCGATATGCTTGAAGGTGTTCTCCACATGGTCGTCGCCGCGAATGACATGTGTGATCGCCATGTCGATGTCGTCCACAACGTTGGAGAGGTGGAAGACCGGCGTGCCGTCCGAGCGCACGATCACGAAATCCTGGGTGTCTTCGGCCTTTTTCTTGATCGTTCCTTTCACGAGGTCGGTGTATTCCAGCCGGCCCTCTTTAGGCATCCTGAAAATGACGCACTCGCCCCCGCCGCCCTTGTTGTCCTTGTAGGCGAGCCCCTTGCGGACCAGCTCATCGGCGACGGCCAGATGCCGCGCACACTGCTTGCTCTGGAACACGGTCGGCTCATCAAAATCAAGGCCCAGCCACGCCATGCATCCCAAAAGCGTATCGATCGCCTCCTGCGTGGAGCGCTCGCGGTCGGTGTCCTCCACACGCAACAAGAACTTGCCGCCCTCGTGACGTGCGAAAAGCCAGTTGAAGATCGCCGCCCGGATATTGCCAATGTGGACATTACCGGTGGGACTTGGCGCAAAACGAACTCTGACAGACATCTCGATGAACTCCTGTTGGATGTGACAAAAAATATAAACTAAGTTTACTCCGACTCACTCAGACAAACAAGAACCGCGTTTGCTCAAAAGGCATGCAATTGTGCGGTTAACTGCTGGAAGACATGGAAGAGTTTGATCACGCTGAC
>JBBRJN010000422.1:0-3028 GCA_038219365.1 Kiritimatiellia bacterium
GTTCTGCGCCGCCTCTTCCAGCGCGGGGTCGATGTTGGCCAGCGCGGCCGCGACGTTGAGGTAGATGATCGGGTAAAACGCCAAGGACTGCAACAAGACCACGCCGAGGTAGCGCGACTGACCGAACCAGTCGACCGGCCCGCAGCCGAGCAGCGCGTTCAAGGCACCATAAGGGCCGAGCATCTGCATGAACCCGATCGCGCCCACAAAGGGCGGAAGCACCATCGGAACCAGCAGCAGCGCGGTGAAAAGGCGGTGGCCGCGAAACGAGTATGTGTGCGCCAGCCAGGCCAGCGGCACGGCCAGTACCGACGCCAGAGCCGTGGCACCCAAGGCGATGCGAAAACTGTTGAAAAGGCCTTCGGCGTAGATCGGATTTCTGAACACGTCGAGCAGATAGCGTGCGGTCCAATGCCCGTTGACGTAAAACCCGCCACTCACAACCGTGAAGACGGGCCACACGAGTACCAGGCCGAACACGCCCGCCAACAGGCCGAACAACAGCCAAGCTGTGCGGTTGCGTAGCATGATTGTGTGAGACGTTACGGGTTATAGGTTGTCGTTTGTAGTGAATCAACGACACATCCCCAATAACCCGTGGCGTGTGACCTCAAACCACCTCGTCCCATTTCAGCGTGCCGCAAACCGGGCACTTGTCCGGATGCCCGTCAGCCACCGTATGACCGCAGACCGGACAAACATAGAACTTCTGTGCGGCGATGTCCTTGCCTTCCTTGGCAGCGGCCAAAGCGGCCGAGTAAAGGTCAAAATGCGTTTTTTCGACCGTCATCGCATAGGCGAACGAGCGCTCGGCAGCGGCATGCCCTTCTTTTTTGGCCTCGTCCACATAGGGCGGATACATCTTCGTGAACTCGAAATTCTCACCGCCGACAGCCTCCTCTAGGTTGGTTACGGTGTCGTTGACGCCGCCCATGGCACGCAGATGGGCGAGCGCGTGGACGGTTTCAGCCTGAGCGGCGGCGCGGAACAGCTTGGCGACGCCCGGCAGCTTGTCCTGGTCCGCCTTTTTGGCATACGCGAGATACTTGCGATTGGCTTGACTCTCACCTGCGAAAGCGCCTTTAAGGTTATCAATGGTTGCCACAGTTCTTCTCCTTGTGTTTCTCTGGTGACCGCCCGAAAACAGCATGAAACGTACATGACCGACAGGCAGGTCAATTAGACAGGGCTAACATTATATGCTTTTCGTCCACCATCGCAAGCGGATAAATCAGAAATAGCAGGCTTGACACGGGTACGTGAGTTTTCGACACTACGCACATGCAAGAGCTTCTTGATAAAATCGCCGGCCTGCGTCTCCTTGTCATCGGCGACCTGATGTTGGATCATTATATTTGGGGTGACGCCTCGCGCCTTTCTCCGGAAGCCCCGGTTCCCATCGTGCGCGTTGACCGCGACTCCTACACGGCCGGCGGGGCCGCCAACGTGGCCGCCAACCTCCGCTCCCTCGGCGTGGCGACCGAGGTGGTCGGGACGCTCGGGGACGATGCCTACGGGCGGCTGTTGCGGGATATCCTACGGCAACGCGGCGTCGCCTATGATGAAGCGTTCAGCAGCGCCCAGGCGGCGACGGTCGTCAAAACCCGCGTCATGTGCCGCAACCAGCAGCTCTGCCGGCTCGACCGCGAAGACGTGCCTTCCGCTTATTCCCTCGCCCCAGCGGCCCGTGCAAAGCTACGGGAAAAAATCGTCCGGGCCGACGCCGTGATCCTTTCCGACTATGCCAAAGGCGTGATCACCAGCGAGCTGATCAGCCTGGTCCAGACCCTGGTCCGCCCCGGGCATGTGTTGGCGCTCGACCCCAAGCCGCGTGCCGACCTGGTTTTCTCGGGCGTTTCGCTGATGACGCCCAATAAAGCCGAGGCGATCCAGCTCGCTGGCCTTCACGGCACCGAAGCGTTCGGCTTTCCCAAAGAGGCTGTCGCGGCCCGCATCCACGAGCGTTACGCGCCGAAACACCTGGTCGTCACCCTCGGCGGCGAGGGCATGCTTTTATGCGCAGACGGCAAGGTTGGACGCCACATCCCGACCGCGGCACGCGAGGTGTTTGATGTATCCGGCGCGGGCGACACGGTGATCGCCACCCTGACCGCAGCGCTGGCCGCGGGAGCGGATATCGACCGCGCCGCCGCGCTGGCCAACCTGGCCGCAGGGGTCGTGGTCGGTAAACTCGGCACCGCCGTGGCCGAGCCGCACGAGATCCTCGCCTACGAAGCCGCCGCCCAAAACCGCCTTTAAAGCCAACCGTATGCCCCCTCCCTCCACCGCGACCCGCGCCGCCTTGTTCCTTGACCGGGACGGCACCCTCATCAAAGACGCCGGCTTCTTGAGTGACCCCGACGGCGTGGTGCTGCTGGACGGTGTCCAGGCGGCGCTGCACCGCGCAATCCAGACGCACAGGCTCTACCTTTTCACGAATCAAAGCGGGATCGGACGCGGACTCTACACCCTGAAGGAGGCGCAGGCTGTCAACGCCCGCCTGGAGGCGTTGCTGGCGTTGCCGCCGCCCGGTTTTTCGGCCATCTGCATCGCACCCGAGGCACCTGAAGATCCTGCGGTCTACCGCAAACCTTCGCCCCGCTTCATTCGCGAGTGCATTCAGCGAGACGGACTCGACCCCGCGCAGTGTTGGATGATCGGCGACCGCCTGAGCGACCTGCAAGCCGGGGTCAACGCCGGTATCCGTGCCGCGCTCATTCGCAACCCCGACCACTTTAAGGAAGAAACCCGCCTCTTTTGCCAAGACCACGCCCTTCCTGTATTCGCGTCCCTCGCTCAGGCGCTTGAGGTTATTTTGTGAGCGTTTGCTTCCCCTCTCCCCCAAAACTTTTTTACTTTTTTGCCATTTCACCCTTGCGTGACATGCGCCGAATACGCTATTGTGTTTCTTCCGTATCACGGAAAGGCTTTGTTTTATGAAGAAGGATATCCATCCCAGTTATGACGACGCGACGATCACCTGTGCCTGTGGCAACGTGATCACCACGCGTTCCACCAAAAAAGAGAT
>JBBRJN010000423.1:0-2993 GCA_038219365.1 Kiritimatiellia bacterium
CCATCGATCCTGGTTAATGCGCGCGGATTCAAAAAAAGAGAGGGTGAGGCCGAGCAAAAGCTGGTGCGTAACAGTCTGTTGGAAAGTTCGTCAATGGTCATGATCGATCGCCAGGTGCAGGTCCATGGCATTAGTAAAAAAGCCGATGTCATTGGCCTCACCCGCGAAGCGGAACCCCGCCTGATCATAGGCGAGGTTAAGGTCGGGCTCAATAACGATATTCAAAGCATTCCCGATCAACTGGATATCTACTACGCAATCCTTACGGAACCGGATGGACGGCTCCGACAGGAGGTCGATACGGCTTACCGGAACGTGGTCGAGCAGAAGAAGGCGCTCGGTGTATTACCGCAAAATGTGGTTTACCCGAATGAGCGCCCTCGCGTGGAATGTTTGGCCATTCTGTGTGACTATAATGAGCAGAGCCAGCTCCTCGGAAGAGCGCGTGAAGCGGCGAAAAACAAATCTTTTCCGCTCTGGTTGGCCACGCCGGTTGGTCCGAACTATCGTGTGCCCGAGATCACGAAATGGGAGCGGCTTAATCCATGAACGCTGTCCTGCTCACCCATGGCGATCTGGACGGTATGGTATCCGCCATCCTGGTGCTGAAAAGTCTCCCGGCCTGCGAGGCATCCATCCGGATCGCAAACGGCCGGACGCTTGGGAAAGAACTGCGTGACCTTGTTGCTCGGACTCCGCCGGCCGAGCAGGTGTTTATCACCGATATTCCGCTGCTTGCCGATCATGCCGCCGAGGTACTGGCCGGTATCCGTGAACTCGCCAAGCGAGGGGGCGGTCTTCATCTGTATGATCATCATTTGGGCTGGGAAGCGGCAGCTGAAGTCAGGTCATGCTTTGCCGCATTCTGCGTGGATACGAGCAAGCCCACGGCGGCCGCGCTTGTTTGGCGCGAGAGGTGCCGTGACATCGAGGGAAGCCAGGAATGGCTGCGGCTGTTGAGCGAGAAAGACAAGTCAGAGTCGCCTCAAATTCGAGAACGATTCGGGTTGTTGACGGCGCTTATGCAACCGCAGAACTACGGCAAAACGGAATCGGTGCTCAAGGCGCTTGCGCAAGGCGGGGACCTGCTGCCGGAGTATCGGGAGCTGGCTAACCGGCATTATTCGGAGCAGATGAAGCGCGAGAAACAGATTGCCGAGCGTGCGGAGATTCTGGTCGCGAAGTCGGGGCGTCAGATCGGGTGGATCGATTTAAGGCGCGAGAAAGGGTTCCTGCTTGTATCGCGCGAGGTGGCTAAAATGCATGGGGTGGAAGTGGTGGGGAGCGTGATCCGTGGGGCTGTCTTATTGGGCGGTTCTTCGATTGACCAGGGTGTGGACTTGAGCTTTCTGCATGGGGAACACACGGAGGACGGCGTGCGGTTGAGAGTGACCGGGCACAAAAGCCCGGTGAGGATCGAGAGGGTTGGTCCGGACGCAGACGAAGCCGGTTCGTTGCCGCGGCGAGGAGACTGGTTCTTGAAAGGCTTTGAGTGGGTTGGCGGCGGGGCGGGCGGGTTGTTCCCGGCGCGCGGGAGTGCCCTCCTACGCGAAGCGCTTCGGAGGGTAAACGATTTCAGATCGCCTATTTAAGATTTCAGGTGGGAAGAACCCAAGGTGTTTTCTGGATGTCGTTGCAGATTAGGCAAGTGGCCGCTACCCCTTCCACTCCCACACGTCGTCGCGGTCCTTGACGGGAAGGGCCACCGGCTTGCCGTCGTGGGCCGATTGGTACATGGCCAGCACGATTTCCAGGGTCGGGCGGACCGAGGCGACCGGTATCACGACTTCGCGGTTTTCCTTGATCGCATCGATCATGTCCTGCACCACAAACGCGTGATCCAGATAGCCGAAATCGGCGGCCCCTGTGGCGCCGGTCGACTGCGCCGTGCTGCCGTAGGTGCGGATTTCCGCGTCTTCCGGTTTCTCTTCCCGGAACTTCCAGACGGCCACCTTCTCGCCGGTCATGATGGCCGTGCCGTCCGTGCCGTGAATCTCGATGCGGACATCCGTTCCCGGCCACATGGCCGTGGAGGCCTCCACCATGCCGCGCGCGCCGCACTTGAAGTCGATGAACGCGTAGAGGGTGTCCTCCAGGTGCACGTCCGGATGCGCCAGGTTGGTCATGCGCGCGTCGACCTTCATCGCGGGGCCCGCGATGTACTGGATCAGGTCGATGTAATGAAACGCATGCTGCACCGTCACGCCTGCACCCGAGCGGCGCGAGGAGCGCCAGGCGTCCATCTTGTAATAATCGGTCGCCCGGAACCACTTCATGACGGCGTCGGCCTGCAGCAGTTTGCCGAACCGGCCGTCCGCCAGGGCCGTGCGGATGGCCTGGATGGCCTTGCGCACGCGGCACTGGACCGTGCAGCCGAACTTGACGCCGGCCGTGCGGCACGCCTCGATCATGGCGTCCGTTTCCTTGAGCGACATGGCGGGCGGCTTTTCCGTCAGCACATGCTTGCCCGCCTTGGCGCAGGCCATCACGGCGTCGAAGTGCAGGTGGTTGGGCAGGCAGACGTTGACCACGTCGATCGCGGGATCCTTGAGCATATCGGCCAGGTTGTAATAGGCCTTCACGCCGTATTCAGCGGCCAGCTTGTCGGCCCGCTCCTTGCTCATGTCGCAGATGGCGACGAGGGTGCCGCCCGTGCTGGCTTTCACGCTCTTGCAGTGGAAGGGGGAGACGAGGCCCGCGCCGAGAATGCCGAAACCGATTGTGCTTTTCATGAATTAACCCTCTGGAGTGAGAATGCCCTTGAGCGCCTTGAGATTTTCGATGTCGTTGAACACCCGCTCCCAGTCCGAGAGGGGTGCCTTGTGGGTGACGACTTTCTCCGCCGGCACCGAGCCGCTGGCGATCAGGGCGATGGTTCGGTCCCAGGCTTTGTACATGGTGGACATGTTGAACTGCAGGTTGACGACCTTCTTCTGGAAGGCGTCCCACGGGATTTCAACCGGGCGGTTGCCGGTGAGGCCGATGGCGCAGAT
>JBBRJN010000424.1:0-2985 GCA_038219365.1 Kiritimatiellia bacterium
GGTGCGAGGGTGACGGGGGAGTCCGCCGTAATTGCTGGCTCAAGGCAGAGCATGTGCGCGTACTCGTCGTCACCAAAGTCCGGCATGGCGCGGGCTTTATCGATCCAGGGGTTCCAGACCACCAGGCGATTCGTGCCGGTATAAGCCAGCGCGATCGCGCGGCCGATGCCGGAATCGTGCAGGACGCACTCGGGGGCAGCGGGCGTGTAGATCCGGTCCGTCTCGGCACGGATGTTGAGTGCGCCAGCCTGTGTGCCCGTCTTGCCGGTAAGGCGGTCGGTGTAGGGGGCGGCATCGAGTCCGAGGACCGTGGCGTCCATGATCTGCCGCACGCGGAAATAGGGGTGGAACGCCTGTGTCAGCGTGAACGCCTGCGTGTCGCGATTGACGGTGGTGAGCGCGATGTTGAGGCGCTGGTCAAGCCAAACGCGCAGGGTCAGCTCAAAGGCGTAGGGCCAGTAACGGCGCGTCAGTTCGGAATCTGAGAGCGTCAGCTTCAGCTCGGTGGCCTCTGCCGAGTACTCGGTGGCTTGAAGACCCCACTGCAGGATACGGGCGAACCCGTGCAGCGGCAGCGCCTTGTCCGGGTTGGGGCCGAACCAAGGCCAGCAGATGGGGATACCGCCGCGGATGGGCTTGCCGGGCTCATAGGCTGATTTTTTGCTGACGAACAGGACGGGCGTATGTCCGGTCGGACGGTACTCCAACACGTGACCGCCGTAGAGCGACACTTCGCATGAACCGTACTGGTTGACCAGCGCGACGAGGGGGAGCCCGGCCTCACCGGTACGGAAGGCGATCCGGCCAGGGGCACCGAAACGCTGGTTGAGAATTGCGATATCGGGAAAGTTCATAAGCGTTCAGACGTGTTGTGGCTTAGCGGGCAGGCACACGGGCCTGCGGTTACCGTTGTTCCGATTCGAGAGTAAGGACGTGGGCCTCTTGAAATTCAATCCGCAGATACTCGAAAGGGGTGTGTTGGGTGTCCGTTGCCCAGAGGGCGTCGCGGTGCAAGAGGGTCCGCCCGTTTGACATTCGGACAGGGTGATAGACGGGACGAGACGAATCAGGGGGTGTCAGGTCTTGGGCGACATACGACCAGACCTCATTGGTGGTCGTGCCGGTCACCTTTTGAAACACGCGGTCGGGCTTGCCATAGACAATCCATGCCGCATCGAGAGGGTCACCCGACACGACTTGGCCATCACGGAGGCGCTGCTGGCTTGCCGGCGATAATGTCGCAAAGAAGTCAGCCTTCTGGTTGATGCGCTTTTCAATCAGTTCCCGCTGGGTGACACAGCCCGTCAGGAGGGCTGTGCACAGCAGCGTCGAAAGGATCAGATGGGTTATGTTCAGTGTGTGCGTTACACTTTTGTGGGTTGTCATGGTCTCCTCCTCTTGGCTGGGTTATGCAAACTAGTGAATCGCCAGCATCGCCTCGATCGAGCGTCTGGCACGGCTGGCGATCGGCTCCGGAACGGTGATGACCGTCTGCATGTCGCGCAGGCTCCAGAGTATCTTTTCAAGCGTGATTTTTTTCATATTTGGGCAAACCGCTTGTTCAAGAAGCGGGTAGAAGGCTTTGGATGGATTCTCATGCTGAAGCCGGTGGAGGATGCCGACCTCGGTTCCAATAATGAAAGCGGGCTCGCTTCGTTCGCGTACGTAACGGCACATGCCGCCGGTGGAGAGGACGGCGTCGGCCGCGTCGCGCACGGGCTTGGAACACTCCGGGTGGACGAGTACGGGTGCGCCCGGGTGGGCGGCTCGCGCCATGCGGATATGCGCTTCGTTCATCCGTGCGTGGGTGGGGCAGTATCCGGGCCAGAGGATGAAGCTGCGCCCCAGTTTTTCGGCTGTGAAGGAGCCGAGGTGACGGTCCGGCACAAAGATGATCTCTTGTTCAGGCGGGAAGCTTTGCGCGACGGCGACGGCGTTTGCAGAGGTCACGCAACAGTCACTTTCGGCCTTGACTTCGGCGGTGCTGTTGACGTAACAAAGCACTTTTGCGGCGGGGTGCAGCGCTTTCAGTTCGCGGAGTTGTTGCCCCGTGAGCATGTCGGCCATGGGGCACCCGGCGTCGGCGGCGGGCAGCAATATGGTTTTGCCGGGGTTGAGAATGGCCGCGGTCTCAGCCATGAAGTAAACGCCACAGAAAACAATCACGTTGGACTGGATGTCGGTCGCTTTACGGGCAAGCTCGAGGGAGTCGCCCGTGAAGTCGGCGATGTCCTGGACCTCGCCGAGTTGGTAGTTGTGAGCCAGAATGACGGCGTCACGTTCTTTTTTCAGTTTTCGTATCTCATCGGGGAGGAGCATCATCGCACATTTCCTGTCTTTAAAATCGAGATTCTTTATACCATAGGCGTGGGTTATCAGGAAACATGAAATTGTGCATGTCTGCACTTGCGAAAGGACGGGGGATAAGCGTATAATTACCGCTCAATTTTGGAGCGACTATGCATAAAATTTTTCTTTGTTCAGTTTTTGTTTTTCTAGGCTTGATCGGTTCCGATGCGGCGGCGCAGGCGGCGGGACAACCGCCGCTGATCTCTGTCGTCAAAAAAGGTGCTGAAAAAAGCACTGTTTCTTTGGCAGGCTTGAAGGCTGTTGGTCCGAACGGGCAGCTCTTTCAGCGGACCTTGACGCGGGATTTGGAGCTTTCCGGTTGGTTTAAAATAGCGCCCGCCGGTGCCGGCGGTGCCGTCACGGTGAGTGGTGCACTTGCCGAGGCGGGAGCTGGTATCCAGAGTGGATGCCGCGTGGCGTGGCCGGGCAAGGCATTCAACTGGGCGAAGGTTTCGCTGGGGCCAGCCGAAGTGCGTCGCCAGGCGCACCAGTTGTCTGATGAGATCGTTCGCTTGGTTGCGGGTGAAACGGGGTTCGCGCAAACGCGCATCGTGTTCGTGAACCGTCGCGGGCGGAATAACGCGGACCTGTACATGTGCGATGCGGACGGACAAAACGTCATGCAGATCACTCACG
>JBBRJN010000425.1:0-2981 GCA_038219365.1 Kiritimatiellia bacterium
GGGATCAAGGATCTTCAAGACGCGCGCAAGCTGTGTCAGGCGAAGGGCTTTGACCCCTACGAAATCTGCGACTCGATCCAGAACATCTGTTTCGAGAACGCGAAGTGGGCCTATGTTCTGGGTGCCGCAATCGCGCTGAAGAAGGGCTGTTCCAAGGCGGCTGAAGCGGCTGAAGCCATCGGCGAAGGCCTGCAGGCGTTTTGCATCCCCGGCTCTGTGGCAGAAGACCGCAAGGTAGGTATCGGCCATGGCAACCTGGCCGCGATGCTGCTGCGTGAAGAGACCAAGTGCTTCTGCTTCCTCGCCGGTCATGAGTCGTTCGCTGCCGCCGAAGGCGCGATCGGCATCGCCTCCAAGGCGAACAAGGTCCGCAAGGAGCCGCTGCAGGTGATCCTCAACGGACTCGGCAAGGACGCCGCCTACATCATCAGCCGCATCAACGGCTTCACCCACTGTGAGACGAAATTCGACTACGCGACGGGCAAGGTGAAGGTCACGAAAAAGACATCCTTCTCCGACGGACCGCGCGCGGCGGTGCGCTGCTACGGTGCGGACGATGTGCGCGAGGGTGTGGCGATCATGTGGAAAGAGGGGGTGGACGTCTCCATCACCGGCAACTCCACGAATCCCACGCGCTTTCAGCACCCGGTCGCCGGCACGTACAAGAAGGAGCGCCTCGAGCAGGGCAAGAAATACTTCTCCGTGGCCTCCGGCGGCGGAACGGGCCGCACGCTGCATCCTGACAACATGGGTGCGGGTCCGGCCTCCTACGGCATGACCGATACCATGGGCCGCATGCACTCCGACGCGCAGTTCGCGGGCTCCAGCTCGGTCCCGGCGCATGTGGAAATGATGGGCTTCCTCGGCATGGGCAACAACCCGATGGTCGGCGCGACCGTCTCGGTTGCCGTCTCGGTCGAGGAGTCGTACAAGAAGTAGTCGCGCGCGTATCAGCGTGTGGCAAGAAAGAGGCCGTCCCGTTTTTCGGGGCGGCCTTTTTTTGTGTCATGGAGGTGCGGGTGCGATTCAACTTTGTAGAATCAGCACCCGTTTCTGGTGATTGCTCAACTTTACCTGAAACGGGTTGTCGGAATGGACAACGAGGGCCGGGAGATCGTTGAGGGTGGATCAGGCTCTTTAGAGTTGATTGTCATAGGCAGCACCAATGGGCTCCAAAGTTCCATTGTTAACGATGATTGATGAAAGAGCACAACCAACACTCTCATGCAACGGGATACCGTGCATGGAGGGCGACGTGAGTGGCCTTGCAAGCCAACAACAGCAACAAAAAACAAGGTGTTTTTCCGCAAAGAGGGACGGGGGAGTTGAAAGCCCGGCGTGTGTGGCCGCGTCCGGTAGGGACGGCTCCCCGAGCCGTCCGCCGGTCCAAGCAGCTTCATTGCCCTGCGGACGTCTGGCTACCTGAGTTGGCTTTCTGATAGAGCGCCTTGATCTCTTCAATTGCTTTGATCAGGTGCTCAACCTTCTCGTCCTCGGTCTTTCCACCGAGCTGTAGATGGTCCGCGATGCGGGCATAGCGGCTTCACGTTCAAGGGTCACACGGTGTTGAATACGACAAACAGCTACGCCAGCGACGCGGAAAAAAAGGGACGGCGACGGCGGTGAAATAGCTCAAATGTTAGCGAAACGGGTGCGGTTCTTATCACAGAGTACTTTTCATTGCAAAGTACTCTGCAATATGATACTGTGGTTTTGTTGAAGGCGCAAAAGAGGATGGGTTGCCGCCTTCGCTTCCCCCCAAGAGGTGCATAGATGAACGAACATGAGGTCGATAAAGCGTTGATCCAGGTGCAGCAGATGCAGGAGCTGGTGCTTGACCGCCAGCGGTTCAAGGGGTTCTCCGGCGTTGCCCGCATGCTCGGAGGCCTCGCCGCGCTGCTGACGGCGCTTCTCTTGCGGTACGCGGTTCCTCCGATTCCTCAATACCATCTCGCCGGCTGGGGCGTGCTGCTGGTGTTCGGGCTGGCTGTCAACTTTGCCGCGCTTTCCTACTGGCTGCTTAAGAACTGGCGCGCGCTGCGCCTCGCCGAACTGTGGCCGGTGTGGGAGGTGTTTCCGACCCTGTCGGTGGGCGCCGCGCTTTCATTCGCGCTGATCAGGACAGGTCAGGTCGACCTGCTGTTCGGCGTTTGGATGGCGCTCTACGGTGCCTCGCACATGGTGCATCGCCGCAGCCTGCCGTTCCCGATCTACTGCGGCGGACTGGTGTATCTGGCCGCCGGGATCTTCTGCCTGCTGTGGCCGGAGATTCACTTTACCGATCCGCGCCCCATGGGGCTTGTCTTCGGCTTTGGCGAGCTGTTCGGCGGCTGGGTGCTGGCGAAGGAACGCGATTAAGTCAGAGGGCGACGAAACATGAAATACGGGATTGCGCGAGTCATGCGCCTTCGCCACAACTGTGGCTGGCTGGCGACTACGTTGTTGATGCTTCCCATTCTCGGCTGGGTGTGGCTGGCGGCGGACGGCCCTCTGCGGTCTGTCTTCCATTGCCAGTCCGCGTTGCTGCCTTCGCTCTGCAACGGGCACCTTCTGGCGGAGCGTTTCGACATCCGTCATGCGGGCAGCTGTTTTGACCAGCCGACCATCGGCAAGTGGCTGTTCCTGTTCACGTTCATGGCTGTGACGTCACTGCCGTGGGCGTTGGTGGTGCGTTGGCTGAGCGACCGGAAAAAGCGAGGCGCGTATTTGGCGTATGCGTTCTGCGGCACTATCCTGGGAACTTTTCTCCTCTGCATGTTGGTTTGGCCGCTGGTCTGGCTGGCTCAATATGTGAGTTCGATGGGGGTAACGCCGCGGCGTGTGCGGGGACTCGTTTATGGCGCGGCGGGAGGATTGACGTTGATCGCTTTTATGGTGTTCGTTTTTGTCACCCGAAACACGGTTCAGGAGCGGAGTCGGAAACATGTGTTCTCTGCCGGGGCGTCGGTCATCGCCGTGATCATTGTTGCGCTCGGAACCTT
>JBBRJN010000426.1:0-2977 GCA_038219365.1 Kiritimatiellia bacterium
GGCGACGGGCCCGGCCCGTCCGACTGCGGCGACCCCACCTGTTGGGCGCTCAGCGGATCAGTCGGCGGCACTCCCGGCGCGGCTGACAACGGCGACTTCGCCCATCACTACCAAGGCTGGCTTTGCGACCACTTTTTGGAATCGGAAATTTATCTACCCGAGCCAGAGAACCCGCCCGAGACCCTGAACGCCGCCCGAGTGGGACCCGACGCCGACCCGGACCGCGACGGACTGATCAACTTGGCCGAATACGCCTTCGCCCGCAACCCCTTGGTGCCGGACGCGCCCGCTTTCGATCTCGCTGTGTCCCGCGACGGCGGCGGGGCTTTCCTCGCGCTCTCGTTCAGTCGGCCCCGGAAGGCGCTCGACCTCGTTTACACCGTCGAAACCGCTGACCACCTGTCCGGCCCCTGGTCCTCTGAAGCGCTCACCAACGGCACCGCCCTTGACCTGAGCAACGGCATCGAGCGCGTCTCATTCCGTACCCCGGCATCCTCAGCGCCCTCCGGCTTCCTGCGCATCCGCGTGCTGCAACAGTAGATCCGTCGTTTTGTTTCTTCACGTCCGTCCGCTGGCCCGCGTTTCCGGTTTCCCATTAGCTTCCGACTCTGCTAAGCTTGTTCGCATGAAGAACAAAAACATCGCGCTGCTGATCGATTGCGAAAACACCAGCCGCGAGGCGGTGGAGCCGGTGCTGAACGAACTGGCCAAGTACGGGGTCGTCAATATCCGCCGCGCATACGGGGACTGGAAAAGCACGCATCTGAAGAACTGGGAAGCGCAATCCCTGCTCTTCGCACTCAAGCCTATCCAGCAGTTCGGTTACACCAAGGGCAAAAACGCCACCGATGCCGCCATCATCATCGACGCCATGGACATCCTCTATACCAACGAGGTGGACTGCTTCGCGATCATGAGCAGCGACAGCGATTTCACCCCGCTCGTCGTGCGCCTGCTAGAGAGCGCCAAGGAGGTGTTCGGGTTCGGCGAAAAAAAGACGCCCAGTCCGTTTACAAAGGCCTGCTCGCAGTTCATCTTCACCGAAGATCTGATCTCTGCCGCGCGTCGTGAAGAGGAGGCCGCGGTTGAACCCGCCCCGGCGAAACCCGTGGTGGAGGTGGCCTCCAAACCGACCCAGACCCAGAAGAGCAAGAATGAACTGCGCGGCGATACCGGGCTCGTTCGTGTGCTCCGGCGCGCCTGTGAAAACACGGCCGATGATGACGGCTGGTCGCACATGAGCCGGGTCTCGCAGTACATCGTCAACCAGAAGTCCTACTCGCCCGTGAACTATGGCTTCAAGAGCTGGAACAAGCTCATCCAGGCCACCGAACTATTCGAGTTTGACCTGCGCAACGGCTCGGCCATGTACATTCGCGACAAACGCAAAAAGATGGCTGCCGCACGGGGCTAGTGAGCCGAACAGCAGGCGCGCCTTGACGCCCACGGGCGATTTCAAAAGATGGCCGACAGCTCTAAAGAGACGGCCAAGCTTCTGGCGGATGAGGATGATCTTGTGCTCGTTCACAGGCGTTTATTGGAGGGGGTTCGGTTTTTTGATCGCTACGCTTCTAACATGGGTCAGTATAACACCTTGCATACGACGGAGGAAGGTCGGAGGTCGGAGATCATTGGCCGCTGGTCTGCATTCAACTTCTGCTGGCTAAACAAGCGCTGCCTGTTACACTTTATTTTAATGTTTACGAACTCATTTGCCGAGCTGTTTAAAGCGTGTGACCCATGGCAGGTTCCCGCGTGTGCCGCCCCTGCCTTCGACTGTTTCCGAACGGCTGCCGGACATATCCACGGTCAATTCATCTGGGGCGTTCGCGGCTTGGAAGCAGCGGCGAACCTCGCTGAAGCCGCAGGGCTAAACGCAGATTCCAACCACTGGAAGAGCGAGGCCGCACGTTTCCAAGCCGACCTGCTTCACTCCATAAAAAAGGTCATCGCGGATAAACAGCTCGCCTACATTCCGGGCTCGGTCGAGTGGGCGGACTTCGACCCCACCGCAACCGCCAACGCCATCGCCCTGCTCGACTTCGCAGACGCGCTACCGCAAGAACCGCTACGCGCGATGCTCGAAACATACCTGGAGGAATTCCGCCGCAAGCACCGCTGGGAGATGCAGTGAAACAACTACTCCGCCTATGAGATCCGAATCATCGCCGTGGCAATCCAGCAGGGAACACATGCAGTCCTCGGCCCGCGGGATCAGTCATTGCGGTGACCAGCCTGCCTTTCGCCGCAACGCTGCTTCTTGGCACGCTTGTCTGAGAATGACTTAACCATGATCTACCTCGACCATAACGCGACCAACCAACTGCTTCTCGGTCCTCTGTTCAAGCTCGCTCATCAGCCGAGCCACCTGATCGTCAGCGCCATTGAGCACCCCTGTGTGCTGGAGCCTGCCCGCGTGCTCGAAACCCTCGGGTGGGCGTGTCACCCGCGTGGGCGTAGACCGTGAAGGACGCATCGACCCGCAGGCCGTGTCGCTGCACTCTGCCCCGCTGCGAAGGTCAACGGCGGCTCTGCGCCGTGCGTGCCAAACATGCTGGCCGAACTGATCCCGCAACTGCAATGACAGTGCCTCAAACACAACAACGTATCGTGGTCGGGCTTTCAGGCGGTTATCAATCGAAAAGTCGTTACACTTTGGATTTGCTGAACCTTTGACCCTCTTGTCCTGAATGGTGCTACCCGATTCTCAAGGGCTGCCCCATATAACCCTCACTCAGGCCGTTTACGTTTATTCTGAACGGGGACTTTTGTTGGGACGTTCAAACCATTTTCAATTTTAAGGCATGTGTCATGCGCGATGTTCTCACGAAGTTTGATGAGGTCCGTGTATTCCATGAGGCTCATTCGCGCCTCGGAGTCCTCTAACTCTTGTAGGGTCTTCTCGGCTGAATTCAGGCGCTCCGAAAGGATGGCCGCTTGTGACGTCATCGCATTCAACAACTGGTCGAATGACCGT
>JBBRJN010000427.1:0-2977 GCA_038219365.1 Kiritimatiellia bacterium
GGTTGCACGTGAGCGAAGGGCCTGCGCGCGGTTGAATTCGGTTTGTGACAACAGAGCGCGCTTAGCACCTGTGAGCGAGGCGTTGCCGATGAAACGGATCGAGAGGTAGTGGAGCGGAGGCAGAAGGCCGACGCGCAGGGCGTTCTCGCGGCGGATATAGTTGCCGAAGGCGCCTGCCAGCAAGATGCCGTCGAGGTCGCGTACCGTTATGCCTGCGTTTTGCATCAGCGCTTCGATGCCCGCACGCAGGGCTCCGGAGGCGAGTTGCAGTTCCCTGATGTCCTGCTGCGTGAGCGTGACGCAGGGGGCCCCCGCCGCGTCATAGGCCAAGACAAAAGCGCTGTTGTTTTCTGTCAGGATGAGCCGTTTCGCGAGGGCCTCGGCGATTGCCGCCGGGCGCTGTAGTGCGCCGGTCGTGTCAATCAATCCGAGTCGCAGCAGCTCGGCAACCGCGTCAACAAGCGCTGATCCGCAAAGGCCGCATGGAGCGGCCTCGCCGATCACATGGTAGCGCAGGTCGCCGTTTTGCAGCCACACCTGGTCGATCGCGCCGCTTGAGGCCCGCATGCCTTGGCTGATACGCGCGCCTTCAAAGGCGGGGCCTGCGGCGGTGGAGGCGGCTAGGATCTCTCCGTTATGCAGCAACGCGATCTCGCCATTGGTCCCGATGTCCACCAGCAGCGTCGGCAGCGTAAGCGTATCAAAGTGTGAGGCGAGCAGGCCGGCGACGGTATCTCCGCCGACAAACCCGCCGATCTGCGGAAACACGGTCAGAGTGGCGTCCGGGTGGGTCAGTAAGCCGAGCCGCGCGGCGCCCAGCGTTTGCGCGTCCGTGAAGGCCGGCTTGAAGGGGGCTTCCCCGAGAGGTGAAGGGTCGAGCCCCAACAGCAGTTGCTGCATCGTGGTGTTGCCTGCGACCATGACTTTGTAGATCGAGTCAGGAGCTTCGCCGCACGCATCGCAGAGTGTCCGGAGGATAGCGTTGAGGGTCTCGATGGCGCCGGCTTGAAGAACCTTAAGGCTCGCGGGGTTCGCGCGCACAGAAGCGATGCGGCTGATCACGTCGTCGCCCAGCGGAATCTGGCGGTTCATGGCCGCGTGCGTGGCGCGTTCGAGGCCGGTGTGCAGATCGAAAAGCGTGCCGGCGACGGTGGTTGTACCGAGGTCAAACGCCACGCCGAGGTGTCCGACGGTGTGGGCGTCTCGGCGGATGGAGATCGGCTCTCCGTCCACGAGGATGGTGCTGAGCCTCGCGATTTGTGAGGCCGCCGGGATTTCGATGGTGAGTGGCTCTGTGACTTTGGTCCCGCAGGCGAGCCGCCAGCCGCGGTCGAGCTCATCGGAGGTCAGGCGGTGCGAAGAGCCGCCTGTGCTTGCCTTGCCTGAATGAACGCGCACGCGGCACTTGCCACAGGTGCCGCCGCCGCCGCACGGAGAGTCAAGCAGCAGCCCCGCTTGTATGGCGGCCTGCAGCAGTGTCGCATGCTCATCGACATGGACGGTCCTGTTGGCGGGCAGGAACGTGACGGGGTGGGTCATGGCTGTACTTGGTTGGAAGTTAGGAATTAGGAGCTAGGAGTTGCATCGCACTGAAATAAAAAAGGCGGACACATGGGTCCGCCTTTTGCAGAGGAGATGACGCACGGTTTAGACGGTCTCTCCTTCGCGGTGCTTGTTACGGCAGTTGGAACAATAGAAGAAGGGCTTGTCCCAGGTGGTCTCTTCTTCACGGCCGCAGGTGTCGCACACGCGCACTTGCTTGCGGTGCTCGTTGCGGCAGTTGGAACAGAAAAAGTCGGGGCCGGCCCAGGTGGTGCTCTCTTCGCGATTGCAATTCTTGCAGGTGCGGCGCTGCTCCTCGCGCACGAGGCGTATCTCTTGTGCATGCTCATCAAGGAAAATGGGCGGCATGTCCTGAATGCCGGACGTCGTCAGCAGCATGGCGCTGGTGAGGAACTTGCCGTCCAGGTTGTTCATGCCCACGATCTGCACGCGCTTGCCCATGGAACGGACGCGCTTGAGCAACGGGATGTAGTCGGCATCACCGCCGATGATCGTTGCCACGTCATACGCGCCGGGAATAGCGGCAAAGTAGAGCATGGAAGAGGCGAGCGCGACATTGACCCATTTATCGTCCGGGCGGGCGTGTGGCTCGCGGCGGAAATCGATTTCAAGGATCTCGGTGTCGTAGGCGCATTGAAGTGCCAAAAACTCGTAAAAAGCTTTTTGCTTTGCGGGGTTGTAACCTTGCTTGTTGACGGGGATGGTGCCGAAATAATTCGTGCGTACCACATCGACCTCGGCGTCTAAGACGTCCGCAATCTGATGGGCAATGATATCCGGAATCCGCTTGTAATCAATCTCGAACCCGCTTTCTTCACCAAGCGATTCAAAGAGCGCTTGCCGGCTGTGATACAGCCAACTGCCATCCACAAAGATCATAGTTTTTACCGACATAGCTATTAGCCTTTCAAATACCGTCTATTATTCCCCCGCTCAACACGCGACGCACCAACTCTGTGCAATAAGGAAATATTAAGATGCCAAAAGTTACAGCGGCTGTCTACGGCTAAACAGCTATTTTAAGAACTATTTTTTTTACGTGTGCCGGTTTCTCTGTATACCGTCCGGGTAGATGGGCGTCCTGCGGGAAGAAAATCGCGAACATGCCTTTTCGAAGGAGGGTAAACCACGCTTCACCGTCATAAAAACCGACATCTTTTTCAGCGTCGAAGGGCTTTCCAGATGTCTGGTTTTTGAGCGGCGCGTAGCCGATGAACTCTTCTCCGTCGACGAT
The DNA here is from genome assembly GCA_038219365.1 of Kiritimatiellia bacterium. GTDB lineage: Bacteria > Verrucomicrobiota > Kiritimatiellia > RFP12 > UBA1067 > JAHFSX01. The sequence continues at coordinate 2,798 of JBBRJN010000427.1, forward strand.
GAACTGGAGGTCGATATATTTTTTGTGGGCCTCCAGTTTACCATCATGAATCGGTTTGGTTTCGTACTCCTGGGTCAGTGCGAAAAGCAGTGAGCCGTCCAGTTCAAGGCGCCCGATGGGGGTGGCCTCGATATCAGGGCGCCTCAGGAATTCGAGGGCTGCCTTGAAGCGGGGATGCAG
>JBBRJN010000428.1:0-2963 GCA_038219365.1 Kiritimatiellia bacterium
GGCCTTTCCGACTCGGGGAAGCGCACCTCCGGCGTCAGACGCGTCAGGGGCTCTTTGCCATCCACGCCCTTCGTGTTGTCCACTAGGACCACCGAGCCGGCGCTCATGCCGTGGTGCGGCGAGGCGGTGGCCATGACGCGCGGCGAACCGGGTATCGCCCGCGCCTCCCAAATGCCCGCCGGATCCCAGGTGTTGTTGCCGTAGTAGATCCGTACATTGCCGCCGTCCGGACGAACCGACCAGAGCTGCTGGTACAGCACCGCATTGCGGTCCACATAGTCCCAGCGCGTATAGATCACCCGCCCGTCGTTGAGCAGACAGGGATTCCATTCGTTCGTTTCGTGGAACGAGATGCTGTGCGGGCTCTCGCCGCCCGTGCCCATCCGCGCGAGCGTGTAGACGAAGCACGGCCCGCCGCCGCACCGGTGATACCCGCCGCGCAGCGTCGAAGAGAAGAGGATATCGCCCGAGGGCAGGCAGACCGGGGAAAAGTTGTCCGTGTCGCCCTGCGTGAGGGCCCGCACCGCGCCGCTGGCCAGCGTGAGCTCGTGAATGTGGTAGCGCAGCCCTTTTGTCTGATCGTTGAATCCCCAGCCTGGCGGAGCTGTCTTAACCGGGCTGTAGGCGAAGAGGAGCTTTTGGGCATCGAACGAAAGCTCCGGCGTCATGAAATTACCGGCCGGCAATGAGGTCGGCGTGAGGTCCCGCGTAGCCATGGAGGCTCCCGGCTCGGCAAGGAGGAAGAGCCCGCCCCCGGGCTGGGAGCAGTAACCGTACATCTGCGTGAGCTGGTGACTCATCACCGAGGGCACATGCTTGACGAAGAGCAGCGGCGTTTTGACGAAAAGCGGATCGGCGAGCATCAGGCTCCGGCGAAGCCGATGCGCGGCCAGCCAATACGCCTCCCACACCGCTTCGCCCGCCGCAGCGGCGGGACGCTCCGCACACAGCGTATCCAACGCGGCTTTGTCCATGCCCGCAGCAGCCATGCACGAAAGCAAGCGTTCCGTAGCCTGCGCATACGTATGCGGTTCGCGGGGCGTGCCGATGCCGTCCGTCATGCGCCAGTCCCACTCGACCAGTGCATCGGCGATGGCGGGAAGCGGATCGGGCGAGCAGGCGACCGGCTCGCGCGAAAACGGCCGGCGTTCCGGCACCAGCGTCAGCAGCTTGTCCCCCGCCGTCAGGTCCGTGAGCCGCACCGCGCCCTCACCCGTGTCCGCGCGGATGGTCACGGCATTGGACACCACCTGACAAGCCAGCGGTTGCCCTGCAAGCGTTTTCGCGTGAAACCGGATATCCCCAAAAGCCGCCGTGCCCGCTTCCAACGCCACCCGCACCTCATCGCCCTTATTCAGCACCGCTGTCAGCCGCCACCCTTCCGGCACTATCCCGTGCCCCGTTAAAAGGATCTGCGTGCCGTTTTCTTCATTTCTTTCAGCGTTGGGCGTTGAGCGCTGAGCGTTGATATCAATGTTTTTCTCAACTCCCAACTCCTCCTTCCTCCCTCCTCCTTGAGAATAGAACCACACGCCCGCCGTTGTGGCATGCGCGGGGATGAACGGTTTGCCGTTCAGCGTCAATGATACGCGAACCGCTTTCACGCGTGGCGCATTGAGAACGAACCGGTACGCCGCGAGCGAGGCGTCATAGTCGGTCTCGTGTCCGCGCTGCGGCACGGAATCGATTCGGACAAACGGATTGCACGCCTGCGCTTCACGCGACAACTTCAGCACACTGTCAGGCGGTACAGTCGTGTCCTTCCCGCCGGCGGTGACGGCCAAGGGCATGATGAAGCGCTCCGGAAAGTTCACGGCGCTGCGCTTGCGGTATTCGTCCGGTGCCGTTGTCTTGGTGCCCCCGAACGAGGCCGCGATCGCGTCCTGAAAGTTTGTGTACGACACATGGTCGGCAAGCCCGTTGAGCGCGACCACGCCGTCGACCAGCTCCGGATGCAGCGCGGCGAAGGTCAGTGCGCTGCTCGCGCCCATTGATCCGCCCGAGAGGATCACGCGACTCACCTTGTCTTGCTTTTTAAGATCCCCGATGAGTTGCAGCATGTCCGCCTCGGCAGCCGGCCCCATCCACGAGGTCTTCGCGCGGTAGTCGGGCGAGATGAAAAGCATCTTGTTCTGCGCGGCCACGTCACGTGCGGCGCGGGCCTCGCCGCGCGGCTCGTTCACATACTGCCAGCGGTCCGAGCCGTGGCCGTGCAGACAGATCAGCACGTCGTGCGGCTGCGCGGGGTCAAAGCCATCCGGCACGATCCGAACGTAGCGTTGCTCGCTCTTGTCGCGCGTTGCCGTGAACGCCACGTCATTCGTTACGGCGGCACAGGCAGTCCCCACGGCCAGCGTCAAAATCACGATTATTTGTACTGTTTTCATCGTTTCCTCGTTCTACCAGTTATCCACCGCTTAACTCTGAAAGCGGAACACTTGAACGTTGAAAGTTCGGCGTTCAACGTCGAGCGTTTTTTCTAATGGACCCCTTCCCCGCAGAGCGGCGTGTCGCCCTCGGCGAACACCTGCACGGTGGCGATGGTTTTGAATGTTTGATGATCCGCGTATGTCCAGACTACCTTCTTTTCGGGCGTGATTTCAAGCAGATGCGGCGCAGTGCCGAATTTTCCGTGGCCGAGCCAGTTGCTGACCAGCACGTTGCCGTTGGGGAGTTTCTGAAAGCCGGTCAAAAATTTCAGCGGCTGACCGGGCAGATCCTTGTTGCTGACCTCCCAGACGATCTTGCCTTCGGGGCCGACTTCGAACAGACCGGGCTCGCCTCTGTCGCCGCAGGCGATCAGTGTGTTGCCGTTCGCGAGTCGCTGCACAGCGTAAATCTCGGAGGCGCTCTGATACTCGAACAGCACCTTGCCGTCCTTGGCGACCTCTTTGACGCCGTGTCCCGTGTTGAACAGGATCGAGCCTCCCGGCAGAATCCAAAGGTCGTCGCAACTCGGCGCT
>JBBRJN010000429.1:0-2898 GCA_038219365.1 Kiritimatiellia bacterium
GGGAGGATAGGGGATGCGCGTTTGAACCGCTTTTTTCCAAACAACTTGAAGACAGGGGGGCGTTGCAACTTGTTCTGGATATGCGAGGCATTCAGCAGGTGCAACCGCTGGGAGGTGCTGGGCCAGTTGGCGCGTTCCGACAGCAAGCCGGTGTCGCGCGGCGGGCGTCCGAACATTTCAAGGAAGGGGCTGGTGACACTGCCGTCATCGATCCGTACGGCGCGGCTTTCGCTGAAGTTCGTGTAGGGCTCGGGAACTTGACTGGAATAGTTTTCAGACGTGCCGGTGATCTGGCAGATGATATCCAACAGCACCTCGGCGTCGAGCTGCCGGATTTGGCAAAAAGCGTAACCCGTGCGTTTGGCCAGTGTCTCGGGCGGTGTGAACGGTTCGGCCTGGTAGGTCTGAGAATTAAGGATCAGGCGGTAGACCGCGTGCAGATCGAAACGGTTTTCGGTGAGCGTTTTTTCGAGGAGCGCGAGGAGGGCTGGATTCGCGGGCGGATTGTCGGGACGCACGTCATCGGCCTCATGAATGATGCCGCGGCCCATGAGCTGATACCAGATCCGGTTGACGATGCACCGTGCGAGAGAGGGGTTTCCCGGAGCCGTGAGCCAGGCTGCGAAGAGCTGGCGCGGGTCGTTGTCCAGAGCGCAATGGGCGGTCTTTCCGTCCGGAAACCGCAGGCTCGGCGGGGACGTTCCGAGTTTATCGGGGTTGAAGAAGACGATCTCTTCCTTCCATTCGGTCGTGGCCTTGTAGTCCACCGCGCTGAAAAACCGGGAGAGGTCGCCTTGCGCTGAAGGTGGCAGGCTGGTGAAGCGGATTCCCATCAGGCTCTGCGTGACGAAGGCCGCGATGTTGGTGGCGTTCTTTTGCGGCAGGGCGCGAAAGAAGTTGACCGGCGGATCGCGGAAATTGCTGCCGCTGGCGGTGAGCAGTTCACGGACAAAGGCGTCGAACGGTTTGTTGGCCGCGAGGCTGTCTTGTATCCAGCGAGAATAGACCTGCACGGCATTGGGCCAGAGGTTGGCGGGAAACTCTGACTTGACGCGCAGTAGATCGAGCCACTTCATGGCCTGATATTCGGCGCAGGAGGGCGTTACCAGCAAGGCCTCGATCAGCTTGCGTCGCTTGTCCTGACTCGTATCGGCAAGGAACGCACGGGCGTCATCGGTCTCCGGAAGCAGGCCGGTCAGGTCAAGATAGATTCGGCGCAGGAAGACCTCGTCACCACAAACAGCCGGAAGCGCCAGTTTGGATTGGGCCAGATGCATCGACACGCACCTGTTCACGTCCGAAGGCTTAACGGGATTAAACGCGAACACCGAACCGCAAGCAAGCGCCCAACAGAATAAGGCTGAGTAAGAGTGTAGACCGATTATCACGGGTGATTGAACGGCCTGAACCCGTAATTATTGCCGGTGGCAGAATATTGGGGAGTGTGAATCAGGACGAAAATTCTAAACTAAAGATTTGGCATTGCACCGGATGGGGGATCTCGTTATTGTGAAGTTCTGTAAAAAAGGTGTCGGATAGTGCATTATGGCGATTCATGTGATAGTTGTGGAAGATGACAGCCGGTTGCGGTCGGGCTTGATGGAGATCGTCAACAGCGACCCCGAGTGCGCGTGTGTCGGCGCGTACGGTTCAGGCGAGGAGGCGCTGGAAAAGGCACCCCCGCTGAAACCACAGGTCGCGGTGATGGATATTAACCTGCCCGGCATGGACGGCATCGAGTGCGTGCGGCAGCTTTCCGAGCGGCTGCCGAAACTCCAGATTGTCATGCTGACGGTCTATCAGGACACGAACAACCTGTTCCGCGCCTTGGCTGCGGGTGCGCATGGTTATTTGGTCAAGCCTGCGCGTGCACGCGAGTTGCTGGCCGCGATCCGTGACATTCATCAGGGCGGGGCGCCCATGACCAGCGCGCTGGCTCGCAAGGTCGTGGATGCCTTTCGGAACCAGACGCCGCCGAGCGTGCCGGTGGTGAGCAACACGACGCTTTCGCCCGGCGGCGAGTCCGATGAATTGGCTCCGCGCGAGAAAGAGGTTTTGGACCTGCTGGCCCAGGGGTGTTCTTACAAAGAGATCGCTGACAAACTGAATGTGGCTTTCGCGACGGTTCACACCTATGTTTTGCGCATTTACAAGAAATTGCATGTGCGCTCGAAAAACGCGGCCGTGGCGCGTTGGCTCGGGTATCCACGCAGCGAGTAACTCAGGAGCGGATGAAAGTGATGCATGCGACTTCTATCGGACGGCGCGAATTCATGCGGCTGGCACAGGCCGGGATGGCCGTTTTGCCACTGCTGCCGCAGGTGGTCACGGGGCAGGAAGACGCGCCCGTTAGCGTTTCCGAAACACCGCGTGACTACGCTCGAAAAATCAAGCTGGGGCTGATCGGGTGCGGCGGGCGAGGCACCTGGATCTGCAACCTGTTCAAAGCGCACGGCGGGTTCACGTTTACGGCGGTCGCCGACTATTTTCAGGATCGGTCGGTGCGGACCGGGGCGCAACTCGGCGTTCCTGAAGCGAAGTGTTTCTCCGGGCTGGACGGGTATAAGCGGCTGATGGAGTCGGGGGTGGAGGCTGTTGTGTTGCAGGTGCCGCCCTACTTTTTTCCGTGTTATGCGGCGGCCGCGGTGGAGGCCGGCTTACACATCTACATGGCCAAGCCCGTGGCGATCGACATTCCTGGAACGCAAGCCATCAAGCGTCTGGCGGTTCGCGCCACAGAGACACATCTCGTTTTTCAGGCCGACTACCAGCTGCCGCGCGACCCGGTCAACAGGGAGGTGGCGAAACGCATTCGCGCAGGTGCGCTGGGTAAACTCCAGATGGTTTTCTCGTCCGGCTGGGCGGGCGGCAACGGGTATCAGGACCCGCCCAAGGAGG
>JBBRJN010000430.1:0-2888 GCA_038219365.1 Kiritimatiellia bacterium
GGCGATGGCCTGACGGACGGCGATGAGGTGAATGTTTACAAGACCAATCCGCTGAATCCTGATACCGATTTCGACGGGCTCAAGGACGGAGCGGAAGTGTTCACGTACAAGACCAATCCGCTGGACCGCGATACCGATAAAGGCGGCGTGGCCGATGGCCATGAAGTGATCGAGGACCACACCAATCCGCTTGATCCGTCTGATGACCTGATGCTCTTCGAGGTTTACATCCAGTTCGATTATGACACCACCGTGATTAAGCCCGAGTTTTTCAAGGAAATCGATCAGGTCTCCCGCGTGCTGATGCGCAACGCGCAGGCATCGGCTGTGATCGAAGGGCATGCCGATCGCCGGACGCGTTCCAGTGAGAAGTATAACCAGGATCTTTCCGAGCGCCGCGCGCAGGCCGTCCTTTCCTACATGGTGGGCAAGGGTGTGGCGGCTGGCAAATTAAGTGCGATAGGGTATGGCTACAGCCGCCCGAAAGTGCAGCCTGATCTGGTGAACGGTAACCCTGAGAATCGTCGCGTGGAAATCTACATCCGCGGCGCAGGCACCAACGCGGACAAGGGCAAATACGCGAACCCTTAATCGGGCGCGGGTGTTTGGGCTGAGCGCCGATAAAAGGCCGCAAGGAAACGTAGGTTTCTCTTGCGGCCTTTTGCCATGGAGACGGCATGAAGATCATTGAGCGATACGTTTTGCAGTCATTTCTGACGGCGTTCTTTCTGGCATGGCTGGTGTTATCCTTTGTGATGACGATCGGGTTGCTGGTGAAGATTACGCAGCTGATGATCGAGGGGCTGCCCATGCGTGCAGTGGGCCTTTTCATGCTTGTCGGCTTTCCTGAGACCCTGACGCTCACGGTGCCGCTTTCGCTTCTGGTCAGCGCGCTCCTCGTTTTCAGCCGCCTGTCCGCGGACAGCGAGATCGCGGCGATGCGGTCATGCGGTGTGAACCTCTTGACGATCATGAAGTGGCCGATCGCGGTTGCGGTCCTCTGCACGGCTTTGGGTTTTTTTGTTAACAACGAGGTCGTTCCGCGCGGCCACGATGTGCGGCGTAACCTCCGCTCGCTGATCAGCGTCGATGTGGGTGTTGACCTGCTCGAACCGGGACGCTTTATCACTGACTTCCCCAACCTCACGCTCTGGTTCGCCAAGAAAGAGGGCAACTGGCTTTCGGATCTCCTCGTTTTTGACCACAGCCAGAAAGGGTTGACGCGCGAGATTCGGGCCGAGAAGGCGCTGGTTATGACGAACGGGGTGGACATCGTGCTCGAAATGTACAAGGTGCGCGTGGACCCGATCGAGTTCGACCGTCCAGGGGTGGCGTCGGCGGACCGCTTCAAGCATGTCATCGCAGGGGCTTTGAAGCAGCGCAGCTCGATGCGGAAAGAGAAGGATTTACGGTTTTTCGAACTGCGGCAGTCAATCGCGGATCTCCGGGCGAATGTGAAAGGGCTGCCGCGTAATGTACAGCGCAAGTTGCTGAGTGTGAACCGCACGGAGTTCCAGCTCCGGTTTGTGTATGCCTGCGCCGCGATCTGTTTTGTTCTGATCGGGGTGCCGCTCGGCATCCGCACGCACCGTAAGGAGTCGACGATCGGCATGGCCGTCAGCCTTGCTGTTGCTCTGACCTTCTATTTGTGCGTGATTCTCATCCATTCGCTTGATAAGATGCCGGCCCTTCAGCCCTATGCCCTGCTGTGGATTCCCGTGGCGGCGTGCGGTGTGCTGGCCGCTTATCTGATCCCTAAGAATTTGTAGTAGAGCTTTAGAAAAGGAGTTTTTAGAATGGCAGCGATTCATCCGACAGCAATTGTGGATTCCAACGCGCAACTGGAAAGCGATGTCGAAGTGGGCCCTTATGCGATCATCGGGCCGGATGTCAAGGTCGGCGCGGGAACGATTGTGCAGTCCCACGCATACGTGAGCGGGCACACGACGATCGGCAAAGGGTGCGAGATCTTCCCGTTCGCCTGCGTGGGGATGAAGTCGCAGGATCTGAAATATCAGGCGGGCGACATCTCCTATGTCGAGATCGGCGACAACACGGTCTTGCGTGAGTTTTCCACGGTTCATCTAGGCACGAAAGTCGGCGAGGTGACACGGATCGGCAACCGGTGTTTAATCATGGCTTATTGCCATATCGCGCATGGCTGCTCGCTTGGCAATGAGGTGATCATGTCCAACGCGGGCCAGTTGGCGGGTGAGGTGACGATTGAGGACTTCGCCATTATCGGCGGGATGGCGGGCATTCATCAGTTCTGCCGCATCGGCCAACACGCCATGATCGGCGGAGCCACGAAGGTCCGTCAGGATTGCCCGCCCTACATGATCACGGAGACCACCGGTTCCGAGGTCCGCGTATTGGGTCCGAACCTGGTGGGGTTGCAGCGGCGTGGCTTTTCTAGCGAGGTCCGCGCGGCGCTGAAAGATGCCTACAAGCTGATTTACCGGGAGGGGTTGAACCGGAGCCAGGCGTTGGAGCGCATCAAGTACGAGGTTCCCGACCTGCCCGAAATCAAGACGCTGGTCGATTTCTACCAGAACAGCACGCGCGGCGTACATTAAGCGGGCCGTCAGAACACGCCGTCGGCGAGTTGGCCGGTCCGTTCCTTGAGGGTTCGCCAGGCGTCGAGATAGGTCAGCAGGAAGGCGTTTTCAGGCTTCTGAAGCCGCTCGTCGAGCAGGCGTTTGACACGTTGTTGCTCGACGATGTAATCTGCCGGCGTGAAGCGGCCTGAGAAGAAGGCCATGCGCAGCCACAGGAGGTAGGTGGTGAGCGCGTCGAAGCAGTTGTACTGCACGATCTCTTTGCGGTGTCCGCTGTACCAGAGGCCGCAGACGTCCTCGCCGGTGGTGTCTAGCTTGCCGGGGATGCCG
>JBBRJN010000431.1:0-2858 GCA_038219365.1 Kiritimatiellia bacterium
CGGCGTGCTGGCGAGCCTGCCGGGCGAGCCGCTCAACTTCGGCTTCTCGGTTTTCCCGCTCTCGACGGCCATCGGGTTCCGCGCTTTCGCGTCAGGAAAGGACGGGGTTTCCATCGAAATCTGGACCGTGAACGAGTCCGGGTTTGAGGATATCGTAATCTTCGCGTGGATCAACAACGGCTGGGTCGAAGTCGGACGCGTGCCGGCTAATCAGCTTAAAGGCGACGGCTCGCACCCTTACGTGGTCCAGGCCACGGGGCTTGTGCCGGGGGCCAGCTACTTCTTCAAGATCGTGGACGAGTCCGGGCACGTGCACGCCTCGCCGGCGCCGGTCGCGGTCGAGACGATCCGGATGGGGGCCGTGTGGTTCGACATGGCTGAGATGGTCGTGACCTTCAACACCCAATACGGACGTAAGTATGTGGTTAAGGTCAGCGCGAGCCTGGGTGCCGCCGCAGAGGATTGGGTGACGGAGTTTGTGCGCCATCCCACGGCCGCCGGCTGGTCAGACTCCTCGGATCAGCCGTTCATGGCAGGCCCCGGCACGCAAACCCAAGTCCGCATACCGGTCAACAAGCAGCGGGCGTTCTTTAAAATAGTGATGCTTGCGCAGTAGTTTTCGGTGCCACCCCGTCCCGTTGCGTGTGGATGAAGGGGGCGGCGACGCGCTGTGGTCAAGGGCGAAGAGCACGGGCGGTTGTGTGCGCACTGGCATGCGCGTCGCGTTAGAGCAAGCTGGCTATAGGCGGCGTGGACCTCCTTGTGCTTGCGCTTCAAAATTATTGTGCTTGTTCATTCCATTCTCAAAAAAGTATAATCTAGCACATGAGCATGAGCACGCATGGCATAAACGCAAGGAACATCTTGCGCAAGGCAACTGATGGTGTATCTCATTTGTCCAATGTCGAATTACGAACCCTACACCTTTCCACGATGAGAGCGCTGAAAGTAGCAGCGATGACTTTGACGGGCCGACCACTTCTGTTTGCGTGCGCGATTTTAGTGTTTTACGCGTTTGGTGGGGCCTGCCACGCGGCGGCGTCGGACGCAAGGAAGCCCAGCGTGCTCTTCATCGCCATTGATGACCAGAACGACTGGGTCGGGCCGCTGGGCGGACATCCGTTGGTGAAAACGCCGCACCTCGATAAGCTGGCCGAGCGCGGCACGGTCTTCCTCAATGCGCACTGCCAGTCGCCGCTGTGCAATCCCTCGCGCACGAGCCTGATGCTCTCGCTGCGGCCGACGACCACGGGCGTGTATGGCCTGTCCCCTTGGTTCCGCACGCTGCCCGAGTGGAGGGACCGAGTGACGCTGCCGCAGTATTTCAAGGCCAACGGCTACACGACCTACACGACCGGCAAAATCTATCACGGCAATGCTGGCGGCCCCGTGGCGCGACAGACGGAGTTCGACGTGTGGGGCCCGAATGGAGGCATGGGCGCGAAGCCGCCGCAAAAGCTGATTCCGCCGACTCCCATGGGAAACCACCCGGCGATGGACTGGGGTGTCTTTCCTCACAGGGATGAAGACAAAGGCGACTACATCAACACGAGTTGGGCCATCGGGCAGCTTAAGGCCGCTCCGAAAGAGGCGCCGATGTTTCTTGCGCTCGGCTACTATTTGCCGCATGTGCCTTGCCACGTGACGCAGAAGTGGTACGACCTCTACCCCGACGACGACTCGGTTTTGCCCAAGATCCTCCGCAACGACCGTGATGACACGCCGCGTTTTTCGTGGTATCTCCACTGGGAGTTGCCCGAGCCGCGATTGAAGTGGGTCGAGGAGAACCACCAGTGGAGGAACCTGTGTCGCTCGTACCTTGCGAGCACCAGTTTCGTGGACGCGCAGATCGGACGCCTGCTGGAGGCGTTGCAGGCTTCGGGACGCGCGGACAACACGATCGTGATCGTCTGGGGTGACAACGGCTGGCACTTGGGTGAAAAAGGAATTACGGGCAAGAATACACTGTGGAGCGGGAGCACGCGCGTGCCGCTGATCTTCGCGGGCCACGGGGTGACGAGCGGACAGCGCTGCATGCAGCCTGCGGAGCTGCTCGACATCTATCCCTCGCTCATTGACCTCTGCGGACTTCCGGCGCGGGATGACTTGGAGGGCGTCAGTCTCCTGCCGCAACTGAAAGACGCCCAGACGAAACGGGAACGGCCCGCGATAACCTCGCACAACAAGGGCAACCATGCGGTCCGCAGCGAGCGCTACCGCTACATTCACTACGCGGATGGCTCCGAAGAGTTCTACGACGTTCAAGCCGATCCTAGCGAGTGGAGCAATCTCGTCAAAGACAGCCGCTATGCCGGTCTCGTCGCCGCGCACCGCACCTGGATGCCCAAGCCGGACGTGCCGCCAGCCAAAGGAAGCGCGGACCGGATTCTGACCTATGACGCGGCGAAAGACGAGGCGGTCTGGGAGGACCGCATTATCATTCACAGGAACGATCCCCTTCCTTGATTCTGGCATGCCTGTGAACGCGACGGGAGATCGGAGGCGGCGTCCCGTGTTCCCGGCGTGTGTGGCCGCGTCCGGTAGGGACGGCTCCCCGAGCCGTCCGCCGGTCCAAGCCGCGGGTGCGACAGATGCGGTTGCCACGGGGACCAGCGGACGTTTCGGGCAAACGCCTCACCGCGTCACGACGAACGCAGGAAAACGTGTGCATGCCCGTTTGTGGGCCCGTGAGGGCCTTCCCTCGGCGCGTGTAACGCCATACTTAAAATGGTTGGGCAGTTGACTGTTGACCCTGTTCCACGCATACTATGCGAAGTTATAGATGTTGGATAATGTGCTGAGGAGAAAAATAATGACGAGAGACCCTGTGGCCAAGATCATTTTGCTTTCATTGATGA
>JBBRJN010000432.1:0-2827 GCA_038219365.1 Kiritimatiellia bacterium
ATACGATCATACGGTGATGGGCCGGCGGCTGATGGAATCCACCCGCAAAGCCTGCGCCTCGGCCAAGCCGCTGGACGTATCGCGCTTCGCGCTGACGCGGACAGTCCTGCCCGTACCCCGCCGGGTGGTGCCGGTCGATACGCTGGCGGCGGCCAGGAAGATGCTGGCCGACTATCCCGCGCCGAAATGGATTGCCGACAGCCGGACCCGGGTGGAATGGGACTGGGTGTATGCCGTGGGCATTGTCGACATCGCCGATGACCGCGAAAAAAGCCCGTGCTACCCCTATGAAATCCAGGCGCTCCGCCTGGGCGATTTTGCGCTCATCGCCCTGATGGGTGAGCCGTTTGTGGAAGCCCAGTTGAAGATCAAGAAGGAGTCCGCCTTCCCCTTCACGATGGTGGCGCACATGTGCAACGGCTACCTGGGCTATGTGCCGACCCAACGAGCCTTCGTCGGCGGCGGCTACGAGACGCGCATCGGCCGCGGCTTGCGGTTGGTGCCGGAGGCGTTGGCGATGGTGGAAACGGAAGCGCTTAAAATACTGAAGGGATTGCGCTGAAGCCATGCGCATGCGGCCGACACGGAGGTCGGCCCTCCACTGTAGCGGCACATGAAATGGAGGGCGCACTTCCGCCGGTGCATGGCGGCCGACACGGAGGTCGGCCCTCCACTGTAGCGACACATGAAATGGAGGGCGCACCTCCGTGTGCGCCGGATGGGCAAGTCCCGCGCATGCGTCGTCAAGATAGGCTACCGCGCGTCCGTCTTGTTGACACGAATGATCGTCTTCGCGACCTGCCCCACCGCTTCCAGGTTCAACTGGCGATAGGAATCCAGGGTCGGGCGCCAGGAGCACTGCATAAAGCCTTTAAGCCGTTTCGAGTCCACATTTTTCCGGGTATAGCGGACCGTGCGCTCAAAGTTGAGAGGCGTGCTCCAGTTGCTTCCCGTGGGAACCTGGTCATACCCATGCTTCTCGAGGTCCAGGTAGGCCTGCACGTAATGTAACTTCCGGCTAAACGACGCGCCGTAGTACCAATTGCTCTGGAGCACGCTTTTCGGCATCTGCTTCCAGAACAGATCCGGATGATTCCACACATAGTCCGACCACACCCAGGCGCGGCAGCCAGCCCGCTCCACCTGATTCTGAAAGAAATAAAAGTCCTTCCACCACAGATCGAACTGGCGGATCACCACGTAATCGAATGACCGCTGGTGGCGTTCCGTCTCCTCGTCCATCCCCAGGTGAAAGAACCGCGGCTTGCCGAACAGAGCGGCGGTCTCGGCGATCACATCCCGGCAGACCCCGTAATAGGCGTCCGTGGAGACGCACCGGCTATAGGGACCGAGCCAGAGATCATGGCAGGTGGAGAAGTTCAGCTTGGGGATGGGCTCCATGCCGAGCTTCCGGATCTTGTCCAGTTCCCTCTTCAGACGCGACGGTGACCACGCGCCCTTAACGGCAAGTTCGGGGTGCGACTCGAATTTGACGGCATCGCCAACATCAATGACCACCATGTTCATGCCGGCCGCGGCCATGGCCTGGATGATCTCATCCCACAAGCCCGAATCGCACCGGAGGAACGGCTTATAGACGGTCTGGTTGGCCTCGCGCTCGGGCGTGGAACGGTCGCTCCACATGTTGTAGCTGAGGTGCAGCAGGTTGGCCCAGATCAAAGGCGTGCTCATTTCAGCAACGCGCCTACGATGACACCCATGACCATGGAGCCCAGAAGGGCGAAAGACAGTCGGACATCTTCCATCTTCCAGGCCAGGATCGGAATATCGACATAGCCCTTAACCAAGAGCAGAACCACCACAAACAACACCAAAAGAACCAAGGCCACGACTGTATGCTTGCTCATTATCGCTCTCCCTTTGGCGCTAGACGGGCGCCACGACTCGTTCCACCGCGTTCATAATCGCTTCCAGGGCCGCGAGCCGGCCGCGTCCCTGGGAACCGCATGCCAAATCGCCCTCCTCGGGATCGACGATAACAGCCCCGCGGTCGCGCAAAATTCTGAGATTCGCCTGGGTCGCCGCATGCGCCCACATCCTGTCATTCATCGCGGGCGCGATAATCAGCGGCGCCGGGCAAGCCAGGGCCGTGCAGGAGAGCAGATCGTCCGATATCCCGTGGGCCATTTTGGCCATCACATTCGCCGTGCAGGGGGCAATCACCAATGCCGCAGCCCGGTCGGCCAGCGAGATATGCTCGGGATACCAATCATGTTCTTTGGAAAACATGTCCACCGCCACGGGGTTATGGGAAAGCGTGCGCAAGGTCAGCTCGGTGATGAACTCCGTGGCCCCGCGGGTCATGACCACGGACACATCCCAGCCCCGCTTGCGCATCAGCCGGATCAGGTCGGCCGACTTGTAGGCCGCAATGGATCCGGTCACCCCGAGGACAATGTGTGGCTGTTTTTTCATTAACTAAAGGAGAATGTGGTGATACTAACGGTTAAGGGGAACCGGCGCAAGGCGATTTCAACGGGTGATCGGGTGATCGACGCGTGGGCGCATCTGCGATTCGATGCGCGGTCAAGTCATGGGGCGATTTTGGGACCCGAAGAAAGCCCTCTCAATTTAAGCAACGACTTGCGTTTCGGGCTTTTATGGGAACGCCGCGTAACCCACCGCACAGTCACTACCGAAACGAGCACCTAATCGCAGATGCGCCCGCGACGCGTCGAGCGCGTGACTCAACTCAATGCCGATATGCCGTGGCACGCCAACCCAGTGCGATCCGGTCCAACCCGCCATAATCGCGCCGGATCTCAACCTTCTCGAAGCCGGCACCAGCCAGGATCGACGCCACGGC
>JBBRJN010000433.1:0-2813 GCA_038219365.1 Kiritimatiellia bacterium
CAGCCTGCTGTGGCAGGCGGTCGTCAGCCACGCCGCCGGCAAATGAACCCCACCCCGGTCCATGCCAGTACGGACGGACCTACGGGACGTCCGATTTACTCTCCCTAACAGTCTAAACCCCTAACCCCCGAAAACCCTTCCCCATGAAAACACTCCTCCTCGCCTTCCTCCGCACCCACTGGCTCACCGTCGGCAAGTTTCTCCTGTCCGGTGCCGACTGGGCGGGCATCCTCGCCCGCGTCTTCTCCTACCTGCTTAAGCTCGCACTCCAGAGCGGCCGATACGACACCGTGCGCCTGCTCGCCTCGCGGATCACAGAGCAGGCTCAATTCGTTCTCGCCGTCACGGATGACGGCGTGGTGACCAAGGAAGAGGCTGAGAAGGCCGTCGCCAGTGCGCGGCGGCTCTTCGACGCCTGGGCGGACGGGAAGGGCAAAGGCGTCACCCATCCCATCGTTGCCGAACTGCATGACGCCGTTCGTGAGGTAAGCCAATGAAGAAATGCAAAGCGTGCTCCCCCAAACCCGTCAGCCCCAAAACAGAGGTCCGCGACACGCGCGACGCCGTTCGCGACAAAGCCCGCGGCAAACGTGCCGCCCTGCGCGGCGCGGCCACCGCCGCGACCTGCATCCTGCTGGCCTGCCAGTTCGGCTGCGCCACGGCCACGCCCTCCAGCACGTCCCAGACCTCCAAGGCCTGCGGCAACGTCATCACCGTCAACCTCAACCTGGCGGGCGGCACCAACGGCCTCGTCTACGCCGCCTGTCCCGGCGGCGTCTCGATCAGCCTGAGCGATCTCATCGGCACTCAGGTCCAGAGCGCCGACGCGGGCCGCGACGAATCCGTCAGCCAGACTGCCACCCCGACCAACACCTCCGGCGTGACCGGCGACAAGCCCATCGAGACCCTCGGCGAGGTCGGCAAGGCAGCCCTCACCTCCGGCGCCTCGACCGTCCTCAAGCAAGCCGCCAACGCGGTCGGGATCTCCGGCACCGCCGCCAACGCCGAAAAGGCGGCAGCCCTCGCCACCGGCTCCGCCTGTGCCGACGGCGCGTGCGCCGTTCCCGCCGCCAAGTGACCCCGCCGATTAGTCCCGTTCCCGCAGCCGGTGATACCAGTCGCCGGCGGTGGTTCGCATTGTAAACTTTGCCCGTTCTTGTACGGTGTTCCTCAATAAGAAATTAGTATCATCCTAAAGAGGGATTGATGCCTCCGGGAACATTGACCAATGAAACACTGCCGCTTTCAATACCTTCAAACTTGCTAAAAGCCGTAGGTTGAGCGGTAAAAATACAGTCTGCGGCTTTAGTTAAAACCACATCGCGGTTGGCTTTATCGCCCGCAGCCTCCACAATCGCGCGATAGGTAATCAAGGCGTTTTGCCTGTGGCGGTTGACAACAGCGTTATGCCGATTGGCCAGATAGTTCTTCGCAGATAACATCATTACAAAAGAAATCGTAACGAACACCAGAATTTTGCTCACCGCAAGCTGTGCGGTCTCATAAGCGTTAGCTGGGGCCAGGATAGACCACTTGTGCAAGAACAGTGTTGCAACTGCATACAGCGCGAGTGCTGCTGTCAGCCAGACGGTTCTTTTCAGCCATTTTGCGGCTTCAACTTCGAACTCATCCGCCGCCGTCTTGAAATAGACTGCTTGTTGTGAAACACCCTGTTCGGCCGCCGTCTTGCGGACAGCTTCAAGGACAGTCGCCATTTCATCGCGCTGTTTCTTCAATTCGGATTGAAGAGCCTCGGTACTGTCTTGGGCGCTTTGCAGATGCGCACGTGCATTCCTTTCAAGTCGGCTGAAATCAGTGGCAGTTCTTGTCGAATAGGAAATGTAAGGGTGTAAAGCTTGGAAGGCAGGCTGATAGGCATTGCGAATTTGTTCGATTTGTTGGTCACGCTCCCCCGTGGATCGTCCGGCAGTGAACTTCAACACCGACTCCAATGTGTTGAAGTTGCCATCCGCTTGCTGTTTGATTTTCTGAAGAACATCATCCGGAAATTGGTCAAGTGCTCCGACCGCCAATTGTTTGTATAGATCAAGCAACCGGTTGGCGGGCTCGACGGCATCCTGGAAACTCATGGCTAAACCAAGTTCCTCTTTACGTGGCATTTTCGAGGTGTCAAACTGCTGCATCCGCTCAAGGGATTTTTTTGTCTGTTGGAGCGGGGTTTCTTGTGGTTGTGCCATGGTTTTATCTCCGGTTACGATTAAGGATTCTATTGACTCAAACTTTCTTCGGTTTACAGCCCCAGCTTCGGCAGCGCCTTCACGATCTTCATGGTTTCGATGCTCAGGGTGACGATGCGTTTGAGCAGGTCGATGATGTAGCGCGGCTGGCTGTGCTCGTCGCACCAGAGGTTCGGATCGTTGGTGATCTGACTCTCCTTGTGCGTGGTGACGGCGTAGCGCTCCATGATCCACTCGATGGCGGACTTACCGTTGACCACGTATTCGTAGGCCTCAAGCGGGATGTTCCAGACCGTCACCTCGTCGTTGTAAATGATGGCGGTCTTGTTCTCCTCTTTGCCCTCCTTGGCGAAGCGCATCTTCTCCACGCGGCAGGAGGGCTTGGCCTTGGGGCTGTCCTCTTTCAAATCTTTGTATGGCGGCAGCGTCTCGTAATTCAGGTGCAGTTCCGCGAGACGCGCCCCGGCCTTGCTGAACGCCCAGAACAGCTTGGGGTCTTCCGGCAGCGGCAGGCGCGGCAGGCTCTTCTTCAGGTTCACCGCGTATTTCGCGCGGTACTCTTCGTTGTGCAGGATGCCGTACACGTAATAGAAGATGTCGGTCTTCGTGACCTTC
>JBBRJN010000434.1:0-2788 GCA_038219365.1 Kiritimatiellia bacterium
AGGTGGCAATAAGGGTCCAATCGATTTAGTAGGAACACTGAGAGAGAGGAAGATAAGCTCATGAAAGTAGTCATCATTGGCGGGGTCGCCGCCGGCATGTCGGCAGCGGCGCGTTTGCGGCGGTTGGATGAACAGGCGCAGATTGTGGTGTTCGAGAAGGACGAGTACGTCTCGTTCGCCAACTGCGGCCTCCCGTACCACATCGGCGGCGTAATCCGCGACCGCGGCCGCTTACTGGTGCAGACGCCGGAAACACTGAAAAATTCGCTGAACCTCGACGTGCGGGTGTTTTCCGAAGTCACGGCCATCGACCGCGCGGCGAAAAAGGTCAGCGTGCTCGAAAGCCGCTCCGGACGCATCTACGAAGAGTCTTACGACAAGCTAATCCTGGCTCCGGGCGCGAAGTCGCTCCGTCCGCCGTTGCCCGGGCTCGACCACCCTGCCATTTTCGAACTGCGCACCATCGCCGACATGGACCGCATCATCGAGCGCATCGGGTCAGGTGCCAAACGAGCGGTGGTCATGGGTGGCTACATCGGCATCGAAGCGGCCGAGAACCTGCGCATGCGCGGTTTGGACGTGACGGTGATCGAAAAAATGCCGCAGCTCATGGGCCCGCTCGACCCCGAGATGGCGCAGTTTCTTCAGGACGAACTCGTGCGTCACGGCATCGGCGTCCGCACCGGGTGTGGTGTCACCGGCTTCCGGGACCGCGGCGGCGGCGTGTCCGTTCAGACGGACGGCAGCGGGGAGATCGAGGCGGACCTCGTTATTTTTGCGCTCGGCTCGCTGCCGAACGCCGACCTCGCTAAAGCCGCCGGACTGCAAGTGGGCTCGCGTGGCGGCATTGCCGTGAACGGGCGCATGCAGACCTCCGATCCGGACATCTACGCCGGCGGCGACGCGGTCGAGTGCGTGGATTTCGTCTCTGGGCTTCCGGTTTACATCCCCATGGCCGGACCCGCCAACCGGCAGGGGCGCATCATCGCGGACAACATTTGCGGACGGGATAGCGAGTACCGGGCCACACAAGGGACGGCCGTCCTGAAGGTGTTCGACCTCGCCGTCGCCATGACCGGGCTCAATGAGAAGACGCTGCAAAAGGCCGGTATCCCGTACCGCAAGGTCTGTCTGTCGCCCAACGGGCACGCCGACTACTATCCAGGCGCTGCGCCGATGCGCTTCAAGTTGCTCTTCGCCCCGGACGGCAAGCGCATCTTCGGTGCGCAGATCATCGGCTTCGACGGCGCGGACAAGCGCATCGATGTGATCGCCACGGCCATGCGCGGCAACCTCGGCGTGTGGGATTTGGAGCATCTGGAACTCGCCTACGCGCCGCCCTACGGGTCTGCCAAGGATGCGGTCAACATGGCCGGTTTCGTCGCCTGTAACCTGCTGCGCGGGGATATCGAGTTTTGGTACGCGGAAGAGTTCCGTTGCCTGCCACCGGAGGCTGTGCTGTTGGATATCCGCGGGGCGGACGATTTTAACGCGTGGCACATTCCGGGAGCGATCAACCTGCCGCTCGGCCAGTTGCGCGTCAAACACGGCGACCTCGACAGATCCCGCACATATTACATCTACTGCAAGGTCGGTCTGCGCAGTTACCTGGCCTACCGCATCCTGAAACAGCACGACGTACACGTGAAGACGCTTTCCGGCGGCACGGACTTTTTCCGCGCCTTCCACCCGGACGCTGACGTGGCACCCTCGACTCCCGTCACGCCTTTATGCGTGCCCATTAACGCTCCGGAGACCCTGAGCAAGGATTATTCACCCTGCGCGTGCGAGAAACCATCCATGTCCAAAACCATTACCCTCGACTGTACGGGGCTGCAGTGCCCCGGCCCCATGATGCGGCTGAAGGACGCCCTGACCGAACTGGCTGGCGGCGACCTCGTGGAGATCAGCGCCAGCGATCCAGGCTTTGCCCGCGACTTGACAGCCTGGTGCCGCTCCACCGGTCACGAGCTGGTTGAGTCGAGCCCGGTGCGGGGCGGCACGGTCGCCCGTGTCCGCAAGTCCGCGGCCGGTGCGGTCGCCGCTGTTGCCGCCGCCACTGACGTCCGCCGCAAAAAGAAAACGTTTGTCGTTTTCTCCGGTGATCTGGACCGCGTGATGGCCGCGTTCGTGCTCGCTAACGGGGCGCTCGCCATGGGCGATGAAGTCACGCTCTTTTTCACCTTCTGGGGACTCTCGGCGATCCGCAAGGAACAGCCCGTGATCACGTCCGGCAAGACGTTGCTCGACCGCATGTTCGGCTGGATGCTGCCGCGCGGGCTGAGCCGTCTGACGCTCTCCAAGATGCACATGGCCGGTATGGGCACGGCCATGATGAAGCACGTCATGGCAACGAAGAAGGTTGCCTCGCCGCAGGAACTCCTGGCCAGCGCCCGTCAGCAGGGGTTAAAATTGGTGGCCTGCTCCATGAGCATGGATGTCATGGGGCTGCGGGCTGAGGAGTTGCTGGACGGCGTCGAAATCGGCGGTGCCGCCGCCTTCCTCGCCGAGGCGGACGAATCCAACGTGACGCTGTTTGTTTAGACCGAAGTTCCAGCGATATTTTGCGCACTTCATATGCGCAACAACCACTACTTCAAAGAGATGTAGCGACGTATCTGGATCTTCTCCGTTCCGGCTACTGGGAACACTTGTCCGGCCACGCGGGCCCGTCCTGGCTGAGAAGCGCGAAGACCCGCGTCTGATAGGCGTCGGGTTCGGTGTCGCGAGTGAAGCACACGGCGGTCTTGCCCTCTCCCGCGCGACAGGTGTTGCGCGCGAGGGTTGA
>JBBRJN010000435.1:0-2758 GCA_038219365.1 Kiritimatiellia bacterium
ACGACCGTGTACTGGGTCGATGATGTCGAAGCCCATTGGCTGTACACGCCCCCGCCGCCGCCTGGGACCCTGATCAGGGTTCAGTAAACGGAACGTGTCTGCGGCTAAGAAAAGTGTTCGGTATTGAGATGAGGATAAGAATATGAGAACGGTGACAATTGCTTGCGGATACGCGGGTGTGCTTTGTGTGGTGGGCGCGGTTTCTTTGCAGGCGGACGGGACACAGGTGACGCCGCTGGGCGGGCGGCTGGAGGTGCTGTGGGACACGAACCGGGTCGCCAGCCTGAACAACGCCCGGCTCACGCTGCACCCGCCCAAACTGCGCGAGGTGGCGGTCGTGCACGACAAGCCGTGGGAGGGCAGCACCTGCTGTTACCACACCGTGTTCAAGGACGGCAGCCTGTACCGCATGTACTACCGGGGCGCGAACTGGGGCGCGACCTCGCACGCGGAGGTGACCTGTTATGCGGAGAGCGGCGACGGCATCGTTTGGCGCAAGCCGGAACTCGGCCTGATCGCCTTTAACGGGTCAACCTCCAACAATATTGTTTGGCAGGGCGACGGCAGTCATAATTTCTCGCCTTTCCGCGATGACAACCCGACCTGCCCGCCAGACCAGAAGTACAAGGCCGTGGGCGGTGATGACAAGGGCCTGTTCGCGTTCGCTTCGGCAGACGGCGTCCGGTGGCGGAAACTTCGCGCCGAGCGGATCATCACCAAGGGCGCGTTCGATTCGCAAAACCTCGCTTTCTGGGACACGCAGCGCAGCTTGTACGTGGACTATCACCGGGATTTCACAAACGGCGTGCGCGCGATCAGGACCTGCACCTCGTCCGATTTCATCAACTGGACGGAGCCGCAGTGGCTGGCGTACGAGGAGGGGACGACCGTCGAGCACCTCTATACCAACGCGATCCAGCCTTATCCGCGCGCGCCGTGGATCTATGTCGGGTTCCCGAAACGGCTGATACCGGACAGGACCACCCGCTATGACGTGAGCGGGGCGGGCGGCCTTTCCGATGGCGTGTTCATGACCAGCCGCGACGGACTGCTCTTCAAGCGCTGGGAGGAGGCCTTCCTGCGTCCGGGGCTTCAGACGGAGCGCTGGGTGAACCGCAACAACATGATCGCCTGGGGCATGGTCGAGACCGAGCCGGAGTTGCCCGGCACGCCGCGCGAACTGTCGCTTTATTCGACGGAGAATTACTACGCGACCACGCCCGACCGCCTGCGCCGCATGACCGTGCGGCAGGACGGCTTCGTCTCCGTGCGGGGGGACATGGCAGGCGGCACGGTCACGACCCGGCCGCTGACGTTCACCGCTCCCGCTAATCCGCGCCCGTGTCCCGAAGAGCTGTGCGGCGCATGGCCCGTCAGGACGAATCTGCTGTTCGGCACGCGGGCGCTTCGGGTCAGCGCCCCGTCTGTCTTCACCTTGCCCGGAACATCCAATCTCGGCTCGCGGGTCACGTTCGCCGTGACCTTCAGCGGTATGCCGTCCGGGCAGCGCCGTCTCTTTTCCGCGTACGCGGGCGGGGGCAACACGGTCGGAACCCGGAAGATCGTCTTCGACCTGATGGCAGGCGGGAGTTTTGCCGACGGCACGGGCCTGCGTTTCTGGTACGACGGCACGGCGGTCAACGTCGCCACGTCCGCGGTGTCGAACTGGAAGACGGCCAGCTTGGGCCGGATGCAGATAGCGGCCACCTACGATGACGGCGTGATCGTGCTTTATGTGAACGGCGCGGAGTGCGGGCGCGGGGGAACAGCGGGAGGCGGCCCTCTGCGGCCTGCGTTGGGCGACGTGCGTTTCGGCGAGGATTATCCGCCCGCGCTCACCACCAACGAGCCGTTCCTCGGAGTGGCCGACGACATCACGGTGATCGGGCGTGTGCTGAGCGCGTCGGAGATCGCCGCAGCCAGCCAGCAAGGCATGGGCGGGGTTATCCGGACGGCGACCGACACCGGCGTGTTCCTCGACATGGAGGGCGATGCGGGAAGGGTGCTCAGCAACAAGCTGACCTCCGGTGTGGCCACGGTTGCTTTGCCCGGCGGGGTCGAGTGGGGCGACGCCATGCTGCTGCTGAATGCCTCGACCTCGGCGGCGGGCAGCATCCGCTGCGAGATCCGCGACGAGGCGGGTGTGGCGCTTCCCGGTTTCGCGCTGGCGGATTGCAAGACGCTCTACGGCGACGGGATCGAACTGCCGCTAGTGTGGAAGAACGGCGCTGACCTGAAAGCGCTGGCGGGCCGGCCGGTCAGCCTGCACTTCGAGCTGAAAGACGCCGACCTTTTCGCGTACCGTTTCGGCCAGTCCGCGCAAGCGGGTGCCGCAACAACGGCAGCAAAACAATTTGTGATCATGATCAGCAAGCAGGATGAGGTTGCGCCGTAACCGCAGCAGGAAAGTGGAAAAACAAGCGAGAGAAAGGGTTCCAACGATGAAGACATTAGGATTCAGTCTGGCGCTGGCGCTGCTGTGCGCGGGTTCCGCTGCGGCGTTGCAGGTTCTATACACGGCCGAGGGCGACGGCGCAGGCGCGACGGATAAGTTGACCGCTGACGGGGCGCAAAATGGCGTGTTCACGCACACAGGGTCGAGCAATGCCAAGACGGCCACGTCCGACGTTTACGTGACCAACAGTTATCCGAGGTTCGGTTCGTCCGCGTTCAATTTCAACCTGACGGCGACGTATCTAAACACCATCGACATGCAGGGTGCCACCAATCTAGGCTCGGCGTTCACGCTGGCGGCGTT
>JBBRJN010000436.1:0-2738 GCA_038219365.1 Kiritimatiellia bacterium
GAAATAGGCGTTGTCCGCGAGAAGGAGGGACCACTGCATGGGGACGGTCATCTGATAGAGGCAGACGCCCGCGCCGGCGGCGGCTTCGCCGCGGTTGGCGGCGGAACCTCGGAAGTCGCCCTGCTCAAAGCGCATCATGCCGTTTGAGACGCTGACGGCGGTGGCGGGGGTGACGTTGGAGACGCCGGAGGCGGCGATGGAAAATTCGCCTCCGCCGTTGACGGTGAGGCTGTGGCCGCCGAAGTCGAACGCGCCGTTGCGCACGTCGAAGCGCGAGGCCGAATAAACGGCGGTGTCACCGGTGAGCGTGACGGTCTTGAAGGCGTTCAACTGGCTGACCCCGCCGCCGTGGCGCAGGGCACCGAGGCCATCAGGCCCGGAGCCCGTGACGGAGACCGGGTTGGCGAGGGCCGTGGTACCGGTAACGGGATTGGCGTTGGCGGGGCCGTTGGCGATGTCAAGCGCACCGCCGTTCGCGAGGGTGACGGGGCCGGTGCCGAGCGAGCCGTTCGCGCCGGGGTAGAGGGTGCCGCCTTGGACGGCGGTGCCGCCCGCATAGGGGCTGGACAGGGAGAGAGCAAGGCCGCCTGCGCCCGCCTTGACGAGTGTGCCGGGGCCACTGACAGAGCCAGCCAGAAAGGTGGTCTGAGCGGCGGGTGTGTCGAACGTCAGGGTTCCTTCGCTGATCAGGAGCGAACCGCTGAAAGAGAGCGGGCCGCCGAGCGTCACGTCGCCGGAACCGGACTTGGTGAGCGCGAGGCGCGTGCCGTAAGCTTCGGTGAGGGCGGCAGGTATGGCGAGCTCGGCGGCGGGGTTGTCGTTGCGCAGCGCGAGGAGGGCATCGTCGCGCTGGGCGGCGATTCCCCACTTCTGCATGAGGTAGGCTTCAACGGCGGCGCGGTCGGCATCCGAGAGCGTGTAGTTGAATACGAGGGCTTCCGCCACTTCGCCGGGACCGGAGAACGCGGAGGCGGTGTTGGGGCGGTGTAGCAGTCGGATGGGCGCGTCGACGGTGGCGAAAGCGAAGGTCTTAGAGCCGAGGAGAATGCCG
This sequence comes from Kiritimatiellia bacterium, assembly GCA_038219365.1. Taxonomy (GTDB): domain Bacteria; phylum Verrucomicrobiota; class Kiritimatiellia; order RFP12; family UBA1067; genus JAHFSX01. The sequence goes on from JBBRJN010000436.1 coordinate 1,052, forward strand.
TTGCGGAAGCCTGCGCCTGCGTTCGGTGCGCCGCTCAGTCCCGAGATGAAGGTCAAGACGTTGTGGCCGACGGGCGAGGTCGGCGGGAGGTCGAGGTCATTGGCTTTCGTCGAGAAGGACGTCCGGTCATTGCGTTCGCAGATGCAAAAATCTTGGTTGTTACCGCTGTCGGGGCCCAGGTAGAGGGCGTAGAAGGTGTTTTGTGAGGCGGGGGAGCGCGCCGCGACGAGGAAGGCGGTGCGCGGGGCGCTGCCGGAGATGCCGGCGTTGCCGAGGGTGGCGAGGCCCTGCGGTGGGACGATACCGTCGATACGGGCGACGCCGAGGCCGTTCACGGCACCGGGGATGTAGCGCGGGCCGGTGCGGTCGGCGGGAACGGCGGCATTCAGGGCGCTGCCAAGCGAGCCTTTGTTCACGAGCAGAGAGATACGGCCGTCCGTGTTGGTGGTGACGGTGGCGGCATCCGAAAGGTCGAACCAGGCGATCGGGGCTGTTGGGAGCAGGGGGAGCGTGGCCATGCCGGGCGGCGGGGTTTGGGCGGCCGGCGTGGACAGCGTGCCGTTGGTGAGGGTCAAGCTGTTACCGGTAGCGGTGATGGCGACAATGGAGGCGGCGAGGGTCTGCCCGCCGAGATCGACGGTCGCCGGATTGTCCGCGTGGTCCTGGGTGAGGGAGAAGACCCGCGTGGGGTCGGCGGCGAGCGTGATGCCGCCCGCCGTGCCGGCTGCGTCGATGACGGCGGCTGCGGTGGAGTCATCGGGGATGATAGACGGTCCGAGAGCCGTGAGCGAGTTGGTCGCGCCGGAGGCGGTGACTGGGATGACGCCGAGCGTGGCGTCGTAGGCGGCGGGCTGACCATTGACGGTGAGCCAAGTCGGGAGCGGCCCGGCGTCGAAATTTGGGATGAGGAGCGTGTTGCGGGTTGTGCCGAGGTTCGGTGCGATGATGTCGAGCGTGGCATTGACCGACCGGAGGAGAGTGGGGACGGTGACGGTGGACGCGCTGGCGGCGGCGGGGATCACGACGCGTACGCCCGCACCGTTGAGTGTGTTGGTAGGGGGAAGGATCATGGAAAAGCCGTCCGTGACAGAGGGATTGAGCACGACGGTGGTGCCCGCGCTGAGGTTGAGCGCACTGTTCTGGAAGGTCGCACCGCTGCCGACGGCGAGGGTGCCCGAGCCGGCGATGACGCTCAGGATGCCCGGGCCGTTGGAAATGTTTCCGTTGATGATGTTCGTTTGGGTCGTTCCGGTGAATGTCAGCGTCTTGGTGCCGGATGATGCGGGTGCGATCGTGCCGCTCAAGGTCAGCGTCCCGGCTCCGGCGTTTTCGAACGTCGCGCTGGTGGCGTTGATTTGCATTGGGAGGGTCAGCGTGGCCGGGGTGATGCCGGTGTAGACAAATTTGGATGGGCTGCCGGAGAAATCGATTGCGGACGTGCCGAGGGCGGAGGGATCGGAAAACGCGAGCGCGCCGTTGGCTGTCGATATGCGGGTCATGCCGGTGAAGGTGTTGTTGGGGTTGGTAAGCAAGAGGGTGCCCGCTGCATTCAGTTCGAGGCCGACGGCTGCGAGACCGGTGATGCGGGCCGCGAGGGTGATGGTGACACCGGGCGCGGGCTTGATGTTGGCGAAGTCAATGGTTGAGGTGCCGTTGCGTGAGAACGTCAAGTAGCCGTCTCCGCCGA
>JBBRJN010000437.1:0-2726 GCA_038219365.1 Kiritimatiellia bacterium
CCCCTCCTCTGAAAGCTGAACCCGGGACATGGCCCTGCGGACATGTTTGACCGTCCGCAAGGCGGCGAAGCGGTAGTTTTGGTCGCGCTCGATCTCGGCGCCGACGGCTACGCCGAAAGCCTGGAGGAGCTCAAGCTACTGGCTGCAAGCGCAGGGCTCTTGTCCAAGGCGGTGGTTGGCGGCAAGCGCCAGCGACCGGATCCGGCGCTGTTTGCCGGATCGGGCAAGGTGGGTGAAATCGGCGATGCGCTTCGTGCAAATCATGCCCGTTTGGCGGTTTTCAACCATGAGCTTTCTCCGGCCCAGGAACGCAACCTCGAGAAAGCGCTCGACTGCCGAGTAATAGACCGAACCAGCCTGATTCTGGACATCTTCGCCCAGCGTGCGCAAAGCCACGAAGGCAAGTTGCAGGTCGAACTGGCGCAACTGGACCATCTGACAACGCGTCTGATTCGGGGATGGACGCACCTTGAGCGGCAGAAGGGCGGTATCGGACTCCGTGGTCCCGGCGAAACGCAGCTTGAAACCGACCGGCGGCTCATCGGCAAGCGAGTCAAAACGCTCAAAGACAGGCTTGAAAGATTGCAAAAACAGCGACTCACCCAGCGCCGCGCACGTAGTCGCGGCGAGGTGTTTTCAGTTTCGCTTGTCGGTTACACGAATGCCGGAAAATCGACGCTTTTCAATGCCCTGACACATTCGGAGAGTTACGCTGCTGACCAGCTGTTCGCAACGCTCGATACGACCACCCGGCGTTTATGGCTACCCGAGACGGGGGCGCTGGTGGTATCCGATACAGTGGGGTTCATTCGCGAGCTGCCACACGCCCTGGTTGCCGCGTTCCGCGCAACCCTTGAGGAAACTTTGCAAGCGGATATTTTACTGCACGTGGTTGACGCCGGGAGCGCGTCCCGCGAGGAGCAGATCGGCCAGGTTAACGGGGTTTTGTCGGAGATAAAGGCCTCTGGGACCCAGCAGATTCAGGTCTGGAACAAGATTGACTTGTGCAGTCTTTCTCCGGGCTTGGATAGAGACGAATATGGTAAAATTCGCCGGGTTCGTTTAAGTGCCCGCACCGGAGCGGGTGTTGGGTTTTTGCGTGATGCGCTCGTCGAAACTGCACTTTCCAGATCGGTGCCGCAGTATTTAGCGGCGATTTGAGGCAGACACTTTTTTGCCAGCGGCTGGCCAATCTGCTCGCCTGATGGCAATTTCTCATTAAGAAAACTAATTTCGGAGGCATAAGTTCGCCATGGCATTGAACGACCCGCAATGGGGCAAGAAGGGCGGAAACAATAACGACGGTCCCCCTGACCTGGACGAGATGTGGCGCAGCTTCAACCAAAAGCTGAACAGCATTTTTGGAAAAAAAGGTGGTGGTGGTTCAACCCCGCCCGTCGAGCCGAACATGAAGCAGATCGGCGGGGGCATCGGCCTGGTTGCGGCCTTGATTGCGGCGGTATGGCTCGCAAGCGGGTTTTATATAGTCGATGAAAGCCAGAGGGGGGTCGTGCTGACGTTCGGAAAATATTCCCAGACCACCACCGCCGGACTGCGCTGGCGTCTGCCTTATCCGATCCAGACGCACGAACTGGTCAGCCTGACGCAGGTTCGGACCATCGAAATCGGCTACCGCAACAACGTCAAGACCAAGGTCCTGCGGGAGTCACTGATGCTGACCGATGACGAGAACATCATAGACATACAATTTGCCGTGCAATACACGCTAAAAGACCCCGAGGATTTTCTGTTCAACAACCGCCGGACGGAAGAAACCGTAATGCAGGCGGCGGAAACGGCCTTTCGCGAAATCGTCGGTAAATCCAGCATGGACTTTGCGCTCTACGAGGGACGTGAGCAAATCGCCGTCTCGGCGCAGAAGCTGATGCAGGACATTCTCGACCGCTATAAAACGGGTGTCTCGATCAGCAAAGTCGTGATGCAGAATGCGCAACCCCCGGAGCAGGTGCAGGCGGCTTTTGACGACGCGGTCAAGGCCAAGCAGGATCTGGAGAGGCAAAAGAACGAGGGCCAGGCGTATTTCAACGATGTCGTCCCGAAGGCGCGGGGCTCTGCCTCGCGACTGACGGAGGAAGCGACTGGTTACCGCCAAAGGGTTATTGCCAATGCCGAGGGCGAGGCCTCACGATTCAAGCAGATCCTTACCGAGTACAGCAAGGCGCCGCAGGTTACGCGTGAGCGCATGTACCTTGAAACCATGCAGCAGATTTTCTCCTCAACAACCAAGATCATGGTCGATTCTCGTTCCGGCGGGAACATGTTGCTGCTGCCGCTTGACAAGATCATGCAGATGACGGCGGCGGGCACGTTGCCGGAGGTCGGACCGGCGGCGCGCATGCCCTCAACCGAGGTGGCGCCGCCGGCAGAATCGACGCCTTCGGCGACATCGACGCCGCGCTCGCGTGATGCGCTCCGTGGACGTGAAAGGGAACAGCGATGAACTCGAATCGAATCAGCGCGATCCTCGGAGTCGTGCTTGTGGCCCTGGTTCTCGTCAGTGTCAGTGTGTTCACCGTGGATCAGCGTGAGAATGCCATCGTCTTCCAACTCGGCGAGGTGAAGGAAGTGATCAAGGATCCCGGGCTGCACCTCAAATTTCCCCTGATCCAGAACGTCCGCACCTACGATATTCGCATCCTCACCCTCGACACCCCCGATACCGAGCGCTTCATTACGTCGGAGAAAAAGAACGTTCTGGTTGATTC
>JBBRJN010000438.1:0-2720 GCA_038219365.1 Kiritimatiellia bacterium
AAGCCGCTCTTCTTCGTGGAGTGGGGGCTGCCGCACATTTCAAGCTGGTCGAGCTACCGCGGGCCGCAGTTCATCTGGCGATGCGAGGCGTACCAGAGTCTGTGGGCGGCGGAGTACGCGGCTCAGTTCTGGGGCGACGCCGCCTACTGTGACGACGCGTTGGCGGTCAAGGCGCTGGATCACGAAGAGGCGCTGTGGGCCAAGGGCAAGCCGTTCGCGTGGGGCACGCTCAACCAGCCGCTACACGAGTTGGCGCAAAACTATTCGGGGGTGCAGGCGCTCTTCGCGAGCGACAACTGGCGCTCGCATCGGACGTGGGGTGTCTCCGCCATGTTGCCATGGGATCAGGGCGATTTCTGGAAGCGCATTGCGGAGACGCCGACCACCGCGGTTAAAGACGGGCTCAAGGGTCTCAAGTCTCCGGGCATCGTGGTCGACCGGATGATGCCCGGCAAGCAGTTCATTGATGATCCGGGCGTGCCCGAAGCGTATCTGCCCACGGCTATGGGTAAGGTTCTGCTTCGCTGGAACATGCCCGATTGCGCCTTCATCGGAGGCCCGGCTGAGTCGTTCACGTCGAAGGATCACCTGTTCGCGCCGGGAGCGGAGGTGAAAAAAAGCCTCGTGGTGCTCAATGACCGGCGGCGGACCGAAACCGTGACCTACACGTGGCGGCTCTTGCAAAAGGGCGACACGCTTTTTGAGAAACGCGGCAGCGTCGAGGTGGTGCCGGGGGGCAAGGCGGTTGTGCCGGTGGAGGTCAAGATCCCTGAAAAGGCGAAGGACGGCGAGGACTACCGGCTGACCGCGGCATTCGGCTTCGGAGGCGGTGTGACGCAGGTGGACGAGCTTCCGCTGCGTGTGGTCGAGCGCCCTCTTCCCCAAAAACTTGAGGCTCCGGTCTTGCTCTATGACCCGCCCGGTTTGACCGCCAAAATGTTCGACCGCCTGCGTGTGCCTTACGTGTTATTTGACGGCAGCCGCGAGCCGGGAACGAACGAGGTGGTCGTGATCGGACGCGAGGCTCTGGATGCGAAGGGGCTGCCATGGCTGGCCAGGGTGGCGGGCGGGCTGCGGGTGCTGGTGTTCGAACAGCAGGCGGCTGTGCTGGAAGGGTTGCTCGGGTTCCGCATCGCCGAGCGCGGGTCACGTGTACTTTTCCCACGCTTCGCGCACCCGGCGACACAGATGTTCGACGCGACAAGCTTCCGCGACTGGCCAGGCTCGGCCACGCTGTTGCCGCCGCACTTGGAGGGCTTGCCCGCGGCCGAGACGCATGATCCGCAGTGGACGTGGTGCGGGTTCACCAACACGCATGTGTGGCGCTGCGGCAGCCGCGGCAACGTGGCGTCAGTGCTGATCGAGAAGCCGGCGCGAGGCGACTGGCGGGCATTGGTGGACGGCGAGTTCGACCTGCAGTACGCGGCTTTGTTGGAGGCGGTCGAGGGACGCGGCCGGGTGATCTTCTGCCAACTGGACGTGACGGGACGCACCGAGGTTAATCCCGTGTCCGACCGGCTGGTGGTGAATTTGCTGGGGTATCTCGATGGCGCACGCCCCGAAGCGGGACGCATGACCGTCAGCGTCGGCAACGGCACCTGCGAGGAGCTGTTGCGGCTGCTCGGCGTAGTGACGCGCAAGGCGGGCGGAGAAGGTCAGCGCGGTGTAGGGCGCCTGCTTGTGGCGGGGCCTGGCGCGGCTGCGCCGCAGGGTTTGGCGCAGGCGGTGGAGCAGGGGCTCAATGTGCTGTGCCTGGGGCTAAGTGGCGAGGAGCTGAAGGCGTGGTGTCCGGTGCCCGTGGAGACGGTGAAGACCAACGCCTGCTTCGCGCGCATCGAGCGTCTGCCGGCGGAACTGAACGGGCTCTGCAACGCGGACTGGGCGTGGCACGGACGCGTGACGTTCGATGCGATGACTGTGCCCGAGTCTGAGAAGGCGTCTTCAAGTTCCGCGCTGCGCGTAATCCATCATGGCAACGGATGCGTGGTGCTGTGGCAGGTGCCGCCATGGCTGATTGACGAGAAGGCCAAGCCGTATCTGCGTACGAGCAAGCGTCACGCGAACGCGCTGGCGGCGCGGCTGCTGGCGAATCTGGGCGCCGAATTCAGCATGCCGCTGGGCGCGCGGTTTGCCGTGCCTGTCGAGCAGGCGTGGCTCAAGAGCTACTACCTCGATACGCCGGAAGCCGGCGATGATCCGTACCGGTATTACCGCTGGTAGTGTCCATGCGGGTGGCGGCGCGGTACTGGCTCATCGAGTGTCCAAAGCACTTCCTGAAAAAGAAGGCGAGATGGTTTTCCCGCACGAAGCCGCACGGCTACAAAACGGTTGCGTAAACACGGTCCGCGCTACCGTTCGTAGTGGTGCCGTGAGGCACTTCTCTGTTCGCGCACAGGCCCTCACGGGCCCACTACAAAACGGTTGCGTAAACACGGTCCGCGCTACCGTTCGTAGTGGTGCCGTGAGGCCCTTCTCTGTTCGCGCACCGGCCCTCACGGGTGCCACAAACGGTTGCGTAAACACGGTCCGCGCTACCGTTCGTAGTGGTGCCGTGAGGCCCTTCTCTGTTCGCGCACAGGCCCTCACGGGCCCACTACAAACGGTTGCGTAAACACAGTCCGCGCTACCGCTCGTAGTGGTGCCGTGAGACACTTCTCTGTTCGTGCACCGGCCCTCACGGGCCCACTACAAACGGTTGCGTAAACACGGTCCACGCTACC
>JBBRJN010000439.1:0-2715 GCA_038219365.1 Kiritimatiellia bacterium
GGCAGGGGACGCCATGCAGCCAGTTGAACAGTATTTGAACGACATCGGGACGATCCGCGCCACGCAGGCCGGAACCGGGGAAACGTCCTATTATCCCGCGCTGTCCGCGCTCTTGAACGAGATCGGCAAGACGCTTTCCCCTAAAGTGTGCTGCGTAATCCAGCTCCAGAACAAAGGGGCCGGCATGCCGGACGGCGGCATGTTCACCGCCGACCAGTTCAAAACCAAAGCCGCCCGGCAGAGCGCCGGCACGAACCCGCTGGCCGTGCTGCCGCCTTCGCGCGGCGTGATCGAGGTGAAGTCGCCCGCCGAGGATATGCCGGGCATCATCGCCAGCGAACAGATCGCCCGCTATTGGGACCACTACGGCCTTGTGCTGGTGACGAACTACCGCGCCTTCACGCTGATCGGGCGCACGCCTTCCGGCGAGGCCGTGGAACTGGAGAGCTTCACGCTGGCCGCGACCGAGGCTGATTTCTGGCGGCTGGCCGCGCATCCGCGCACCTGCCCCGTTGCCACCCGCGAACGCTTCGCCGAGTACCTGTACCGCGTGATGATCCACAACGCGCCGCTGGCCTCGCCGCAGGATGTGGCCGCCATCCTCGCCTCCTACGCCCGCGACGCCAAGGCCCGCATCGAGCATGCCGACCTGCCCGCGCTGGCCGGTCTGCGCGAAGCCCTTGAGCACGCCTTGGGGCTCAAATTCGAGGGCGACAAGGGCGAGCACTTCTTCCGCTCCACGCTGATCCAGACCCTCTTCTACGGCATCTTCTCCGCCTGGGTGCTCTGGGCGCGCAAGCGCAAGCCCGCCGCGGTCGCCAAGGAAAAGACGCTCACGTATGCCCTGAAGGAGTCCGCCGCCACCTACCACACGGACAGCAAGCGGTTCGACTGGCACACCGCCGTATGGCACCTGCGCGTGCCGATGATCCGCGCCCTGTTCGAGCAGATCGCCACCCCGGCACGCCTCGGCCCCCTGGGGCTGGAAGAGGTGCTCGACTGGGCCGCCTCCGCCCTGAACCGCGTGGACGCCGACGCCTTCTTCACCGCCTTTGACGACGGCCACGCCGTCCAGTACTTCTATGAGCCGTTCCTGCAGGCGTTCGATCCCGAGTTGCGCAAAGACCTCGGCGTGTGGTACACGCCGACCGAGATCGTCGAATATCAGGTGGAGCGCGTCGACGCCGTCCTGCGCGAAGAGCTGCACATCGCCGACGGCTTGGCCGACGAGCGCGTGATCGTGCTCGACCCCTGCTGCGGCACCGGGGCGTATGTGCGGGCCGTGCTGCACCGGATCGCCAAAACGCTGGACGCCAAGGGCGGCGACGGCCTGACCGCGCAGGACCTCAAGAAAGCCGCGCTTGAACGCGTCCTGGGCTTCGAGATCCTGCCCGCGCCTTTCGTCATCGCCCATCTGCAGATCGGCCTGCTGCTGGAATCGCTCGGTGCGCCGCTCAACGAGTCCAAGGACGAGCGCGCGGGCGTCTACCTGACCAACGCCCTGACCGGCTGGGAGCCGCCCAAGGAGCCCAAGACGCTGCTGCTCTTCCCCGAGATGGCCGAGGAGCGCGACGCCGCCGACCGGATCAAGCGCCGCGGCAGCATTCTGGTCATCCTCGGCAATCCGCCCTACAACGGCTACGCGGGCGTTTCGGTCTCGGAAGAGCGCGACCTTTCCAACGCCTACCGTACGACGCACACCGCGCCCGCGCCGCAGGGGCAGGGCCTGAACGACCTCTATATCCGCTTCTTCCGCATGGCCGAACGCCGCATCGTGGAAATGAACCAGTCCGGCCAAGGCATCATCAGCTTCATCTCGAACTACTCCTGGCTCGACGGACTCTCCTTCACCGGCATGCGCGAACGCTACCTCGAAGTGTTCGACCGCATGTGGATCGACAATCTGCACGGGGACCGGATCATCTCCGAATACGCGCCCGACGGTCAGACCAGCGAAACTGTCTTTGCCGTTTCAGGCAACTCGACCGGGATCAAGGTGGGCACAGCCATCAGCTTGCTTGTCAAAACAGGTGGCAGCCGGGAGCAACAATTAAGTTACCGCGACATGAATCAGGCACGCGCCAATGACCGCCGTGCCGCGCTTTCAGGGTCTGCCGAATATTCGGTGGTCACGCCGTGTTTACAAATCGGATTCCCCTTCAAACCTCGCGTCGTATCTATCGCCTACCTGACGTGGCCTACACTCCCAGAGCTTTTTCCGGTGTCCTTCCCGGGCGTCAAGACCAGCCGCGACGACTTTCTCGTGGACGTAGACCGTGAACGGCTGCTGGCCCGCCTGCAAACGTATTTCGACCCGGCCGTCTCCCATACCGAGATGCGTCAAATCAACGCCGGTGTGCTGGAAGACAACGCCCGCTTCAAAGGCGAGGTTGTCCGCGACACGCTGCGCAAGCGCGGTTTCCTGCCCGCCAACGTCGTCCGTTACTGCTACCGCCCCTTCGACGTGCGCTGGCTCTACTGGGAACCGGAAACTGAGTTGCTCGACCGCAAACGCGAGGACTATTTTCCGCATGTCTTCGATGGCAACCTTTGGATTGAAGCCCGGCAGCGTCAGCCCCAAGAGAAGTTCGACCGCGGTTACTTCGTGCGAACGCTTGCCGACAACTTCGGCAACGGGCTTTCCAACTTCCTCCCGCTCTACCTCCACGCCTACGGCTCATCCCTGCTTGAGCCCGCAGGCAAGCGACCGAACCT
>JBBRJN010000440.1:0-2709 GCA_038219365.1 Kiritimatiellia bacterium
GGAACACCGTAAATCCATCATATGAAAAACCCTTCTCGTTTCCCGTTACGGTTGTGGTGCGTTCCCTGCCGCAGGAGCAACCACTTGTTGCATCGTTGGCGGCAACGGCGGGCCCTGTGGCGAGATCTCGTTCTGAGCCTCGATGAAGTCCGCCCGTGAACGCACCCGCTTGATCTCGGCATTCACGATCGCGGCTGTGTCCATCTGCCCTTCCACGGTCAGGCGCTTCTGCAACTCTTGCAGCTTCTTGACGTACTTCTCTGTCGCGTTGACCACACTTTCCGCACGGCTGCGCCGGTTCTCTTCCCGCAGCGCATAAAACTTCTTCTGCATCACCGCGAGATCGTTGGGCTGCAGAACGAGGTTTCGCTGCAAAATAACGCGGTCCGCCTCAAACCGTCCCTGTTCGTCACGGACACTCTCCCAGCCGCCATAATCGCCAGCCCGTTGGAATTTGTCCATCAGCTCTGTCAACCCCTGCATGTACTTTTCGGGCCACTCCGTCACCTTCTGCAAAGCGACCCGTTCGACTTCCGCCAGCTCGCCTTCAAAAACGGTCCGCATCTTGGCGACTTCCTGCACGCGGTTCTCGACCGTGCCGGAAAGCAGCATTTGCGGGGTCGCCTCCGACTCCACCGAGCCGGCAGTCGCTGACGCGGCCAAGACCTCCTCAGCCGCGATCTGTTCCGGCGTTCCACGCACGCGGCGGATCTCTGCGTTCATGGCCGTCGCCAGATCCATCTTACCATCGCGCATGTAAATCTTCTGCATATCGGTCAAGTCGTTGCCATATTTCTTACATAGCGTCACGAGTTTACGGCTGCGCAGCAGCTTCTGATCCGCAAGCATCTGCCGGTATTTGCTCTTGAGCACATTCAGCTCCGAAAGCTCTTCGCCGACCTGGTCGGTAATCTGCCGCGTGTCGTCAAACCGTTTGCGCTCGGACTGGACCACCGCCCACCCTTCAAAGTCGCCGGCCGTGCGCCTCCGCTCCATCAACAGGTCGAGCTCACGCGCATACTCGACCGGCCAAGCACGGATAAAGGTCAACTGGTCGGCCTCAATCTCCGACAGCTGCCGCGCATACTCACTCTGCTTCTGCTCCAACTCACCCGGCGTGGCCACCTGATCAGCGGCAGCTCCTCCTTCGTCCAACAAAGAAACACGGAACCGGTCGGCCAACGCGGCATCACGCAACCACAGCTTCGCGTAATGCTGCAAAGGCGCGCCCGCCACGCGCCGCTCATAGACCCACAACGCAGGATGGTAGAAGAGCTTCGCCATCGGTCCAAACGCGCCCTTGGACACCTTGGCCGCAAAAGGCAGGCTGAGGAGATACAGGAGGAAAACGCCCGCCACAATCGCGCACCCCAACCGAATCTCGGCAAACACCGCATGATACCGGATAGCACGCCGGATATCCTGGACCTCGGGATGTTCAGGAGCGACCTCCCTCAACACCTCATCGCAGATGCGTGCCGCCGAGGCCCACTCGCGATTTTTCATCGCCCGCCGCGCCCGCTGCAGGTCACGCCGCAACATCAGTTCGGGCAACTGCTGCGACTCGCGCTCAAAACTCCGCTTGTCCTCCGCCAGTTCACCGTACTGCTTAATGAACATCGCCGCACGCTCGTAGTTCTCCGCACGGATCTCCATCGGTATCTGCTCTTTCAACTGCTCCCGCCGCCGGATGTTTTTTTCAGCCCCGTCCCGCAGTTCCGCCACCTCCGCAATAAACCGCCGCCCGGAGGGGCCGGCCGGCTCAAAGCCATGTACCCGGCCCGCATTGGAAATCACTTTTTCGAACCGCTGCTGGCTACCCACTTCGCGCATTTTTTTCAAGAGCAACAGGACCGTCTCATAGGCCCGTGCATCGGCCCCGCAATTGCCGCAATACTGGACGCCCACAAACGTGTCCGCCCCGCACTCGGGACACGCCTCGGACCCGTCCCACCCGCACTCGGCACAGAATTTGATCGAGAGCGGATTGACCGCATCGCACCACTTGCACCGCCACGTCGTCCGCACCGTCGGCGTCTCCACGCGCGTCTTGGTCTGCACCTGATGCAACGCCTCGGTGAAAGCTGTCGCCGAGGGCCAACGCTGTTCTTTGTCCGTGGCCAACGCCTTCACGACCACGTCGCGCAGCGGAACCGGAATATCCTGTTCGCGAAAATAGCGCGGGTTCTGTCCGGTGATCGTAAAATAGAGCAACGCTCCCAATCCATAGACATCCGCACGCTCGTCGGAAAGGCTGGCGTCCGACTCTTGCTCCGGCGCTCCGTAACCCAGCGACAAGAGCTTTTCGCCCGGCACCGTCAGGTTGGCCTCCTCCTTGCGCATGAGACGCGCCAGTCCGAAATCCACAATCTTGGGCTCGTTGCTCTTGTCGAGCAGAATGTTGCTCGGCTTCAGATCGCGGTGAATCACGCCGCTGGCGTGCGCGTAAGCCACGGCACGTCCGATCTTGATCAGGAGCTCAACCGCCTCTTCGGCCGACAACTGGCCATGCTTCGAAACATACTGCTCCATCGTCAACGGCGGATTGGGCTGGACAAGACCGCTGGACGGCGGCTCGCTCTTCACATGGGTGTCATCGGGCCCCGCAATATACTCCATGACGATGAACGGGCCGTCTTCGTCTTCGCCCAGCGCGTTAATGTGCACGCTGTGGACATGACTCAGCGCCGCCACAGCCCTCGCCTCATG
>JBBRJN010000441.1:0-2663 GCA_038219365.1 Kiritimatiellia bacterium
ATAGGCAGGACGAAGAGGATGCCAATGGAGGCGACAAAGACCGTGAGCCACCCCAGCGCGATGTTGGCAAGCGAAGTGAACGAGTGCGGCAGCCGGACGGAAACAGCAGTCGCCTCTTTACCGAGGATGTCGTGAATCGGCAGGACAGCCTCGAAGGAGTTCTCTCCCAAGTGCCAGCGTCCTCCTGAGTAGAAGTTGATCGCCTCTTGAAATATAGGAACAAAACCGGTACGAGGCACGTTGTTTGTGCCTCCGCTTGCGCGGTAGGAGCTCGGTCGGTCCTCCACAGCAACCTGCATGCCATGCGTGGCCTTGTTGATCCGGTTCAGCAAGGGGAGGTTATGAAAGAGCGATCCGATGATTACGAACCCGGTGACCGCTCCGGACGGGGCCGTAACCGGGGAGAGCGCGATAACGACGGGCTTGTTCTGGAAAACGATCACCCCAGACGGACTTTGCGCGCCAGAGGCCGTTGCTGAAAACAAAGTTGTCAGGTAGGGCTCTAAATCGCCCGCCTCGACCACCTGTGTCGGCTCGCCCGGGGCCAGGAAACAGCCGCCCGTAAAGCTTCCGTCTGCGCCAAGGGCAAGGGCAAGATTGATGGGCGTGTCACCCGAAAAGGCCCCCAGTTGAGCCTGCAAGAACTCGCGGGTAACCGCGCGCCCGGAGCGGGACAGCGCCTCCGCCACGGTTACGGACGTTTGCTGCAAGGTGTTGATTTCGCCATAAACAACGGACTTGATATCGCTGCCGATGACTTGCACCTCTTTCTCAGATTCGCGGATCATGTGGACAATGATGTAGCGCCCACCCAGATAAAAAACAAAAAGAAGGCCCAAAAGAATACACGCAGTCACCAGACCAATTTTGGTCCGTATGCTGCGTAACGCCGACGATATGGAGTTTGTGTTCATCAAAGCGCAAGACGAATTCATTTTTATGATAGCAGATCAGATGCCGGACAGACAAGCATCCTCGTGTTTTGGCGTAGGCAATTCTCCCCTGTTTTGCTAAGGTGTATGGCATTGAGCGTGATACATGAATAACCGTTTGAAGGAGGACACATGAGCGTGCAAATGGGCCGGAGAGGGTTTCTGAAGGCAGCCGCAGGGGCGGGTGGAGTGGCTGGCTCGTTGGCCCCATCGGGCTTCCAGGCGTTTCCTTTTTTCCCCGGACGCAAGAACAAGAGCTTGAATGGGTTTCACGCCGCACCGCTGGAGAAGGTGCGTGTGGGCATTATCGGCGTGGGTCACCGCGGCTCTGCGGCGGTTCAACGGTTGGCCTCTATTCCGGGGTTCGAGATCACGGCCATTGCAGACCTGTACGAGGAACGCGCCGCCAAACAGGCCAAGGTTTTGACCGACCAGGGGAAGCCGGCCCCCACCCTCTGTTTCGGTAACAAAAACGAATGGCGTCAGCTGTGCGAAGCGAAGCGTGTCGATCTCGTCTACATCTGTACGCCGTGGCTCTGGCACACGCCCATGGCTGTCTATGCGATGCAGTGCGGCAAACACGCGGTAACCGAAGTTCCCGCCGCCATGACCGTCGAGCAGTGCTGGCAACTGGTGGACACGGCGGAGGCGACGCAGCGGCACTGCATGATCCTAGAGAATTGCTGTTACGGGTACAACGAAATGCTCGCCCTGATGCTCTGCCGCAAAGGTGTTCTGGGTGATCTCGTGCATGGCGAGGCGGCCTACATTCACGATCTGCGGGCCAGCAACCTGAACGAGGAGGCCTCCGGCGGCTATCAGGGACAGTGGCGGCTGGAATGGGCCAAACAGCACACCGGCAACCCGTATCCTACGCATGGCCTCGGCCCGGTCTGCCAGTACATGGACATCAATCGCGGCGATCGTTTCGAGTCGCTGACCTCCATGAGCAGCGGGCAGTTCGGACTCAGCCTCGCCGCCGCGGCCAAATACGGCAAGTCCAGCACGCAGGCCAAGACCGCCTATAAGCTGGGCGATATGAACACCACGCTCATCAAGACGTATCGCGGGCGGACCATCATGGTGCAGCACGACACCACCAGTCCGCGCCCCTACAGCCGTCTCAACCTGATCTCGGGCACCAAAGGAATCTTGGCGGATTATCCGTTGCGCGTGGCGCTGGAGCCTGCGGCGCATGACTGGATGGGCGAAAAGGAGCTGGAGGCGCTTAAGGCCAAGTATGTGCACCCGCTTTGGGATAAGAACGGCACGGTCGCCAAGAAGGCCGGAGGCCACGGCGGCATGGATTACCTGATGGATTTGCGCCTCTGCCACTGTCTGCAAAACGGCCTGCCGCTCGACATCAGCGTCTATGACGCGGCTCTGTGGAGCTCGATCGTCGAGCTCAGCGAACATTCGGTTCTGCGCGGCGGGGCACCGGTGGAGATCCCCGACTTCACGCGCGGCGGCTGGAAAACCGCCGACCCCCTTGGCATTGAGACCGTCGGGTAAGCGTAACGGCTGGTCTGTGGAATGGCTTGCACGCAAGGAGAATCGGCGATTTTACGGTTACGGATTGCAAGCGGAGGGCCGGATGGCGTATTCTATTGACCCTTTGGAGAAAAAATGAGCGATAAAAAAGTGTCGATGGCGGATTTCGAGTCTTTGTTGAGTGCGCAGTTGAGCAGTTACCGTAAAGGGTTCAATCCCGGTGACAGCGTACGCGGTACC
>JBBRJN010000442.1:0-2636 GCA_038219365.1 Kiritimatiellia bacterium
GCCCCGGCGGCGCGAATGGCCTCTTTGACGATCGCTTCGGCCTGCTGCGGCGTCCAGTGACGCATCTCGATCCCGTTGAGGTTTCCCAGCACGCTCAATTTGCCGCGGCAGGCGTTCTTTACCTCTGCGAGATCCTCCAGCATGCTCACGCCGATGATCGCGGTGCCGGTTTGCGCCACATCACCGATGATCGGCAGGCAGCGACCGGACGCAAAGTGCGTGGCCGTTGGCCCCTGGATGCGGGCGATCGTGCGTTTGGCAACTTGGAAGCCGGTCTTGAGATACAACTCCCGCGGCGTGTTTGTCGTCGATGAGACCGGGTCGAAGTAGCAAATGGCCGTTGCCCCCGCCTTGAGCTGGGCGTTGGCCCAGGCGACGCAGAAATCTTCGTTCACGCGCATCAGGCGCTCGAAAAGCTCAGGCCGCTCGTACATCAATTCGATGTATTTATCGTAGCCCATCTGCATCACCGGCAGGGAGAACGGCGACATGACCACGCCGATAATCGGCGCGTCGTCGCCGACCCTGGCCTTGAGCATTTCGGTGGCCTGAAGGACCTTCAGGAGGCAGGGCTGTTCGTCGATTCGGGGCGGTTCCAGCTTTGCGATGTCTTCGGGTTCTTGGATGATCGGCTCGCCGGCGTTCGGCGGCCCGTCATCGAAGTAAATCACTTCGCTGCCGTACGCTTCCGTCTCCACCGCGGCATAGAAAAAGCTGTAGATGCAGTCGTGGCGATACCGGGCGCGCATGCGGAGCTGCCCTTCGACGACATACTCGGCTCTGGAGAAATACTCCTGGATCGGCAGCCCCAGTTCCCGAGCGCCGTGGGTGGTGACCAGCAGAAACAGCGGCACGCGATCCGGTTCCTGGTGTCCGAGCGTCGTCAGGACGCGCTGGAGAGATGTCATGTGTTCCCGTGTCATGGTAGCACCTCGATCTGCTGGATCAGTCCCACGGCTTCGCCGGCACTGCGGCCCATCGCCGTGGCGCCCACCTCCTGCCAGAGCTCGGCGTCGAAGAGGAAGGGCGCCCCGCCCACCACCACTCGAATCTCGGCTCCCGCGGCGGCGAGACGCGCGGTCACATCTTTGACGCGCAGGGCAGCCCGGAGCATCAGTGTCGAAATCAGCAGGACCTTGACGTGGTCGCTCAGGGCCCGCTCGCTCAGCACTTGGGCCGATATACCGTGGCCATAGTCCAGCAGGTCATAACCGGAGGCCCGGAGCATGGCATAGACAAGACGTTTCCCAAGCAAGTGATGGTCTTCCAGAACGGCAATCGCCATCTTGGGCTGATCCTTGCGGCCCGGATCCCCGGGCGGCAGGATTTCCAGGATCAGGTCTTCGCAGATTCGTCCGCTCATATAGATCTGCGACAAGGCGACCCGCCCGGCTTCCCATTCGTCGCCGATGTGCCGCAGCACCGGCACCACCAGCATTTCGACGCGCTGTACCGGAGTCCACGAACTGTTCGCCTGGAACAACACGCGGCGCGCAGCCAGCCGGTCGAGGGACAGGAGAGCCCGTTCGAATTCGTAGGCAAGCGGTTGTTCTTCCGGGTTAAGTTGGCTCATTAGCTTTCTCCTTTCGCCTGAGGAATACACGCGATTGCGGCCCGTTTGGCAATGCTACGCGCAGAACGAGGATGAACTCCTCAAGGTCATCTCGGGTGCTCTTGGGTGTCGGGACACCGGTCAAGGCTCTCGCTATGCACGACTTCGATGAAACGCACCCGGCCTTTTTCGACGATCAGCCGGACCTCGCCGAAAGCGCCGACACTGCCGAGCGCGGCTTCGGTGCGGCGCACCAGGTCAGGGGTCATGAAATGCGTGCGGTCTGCTGTGCCTGTGGGGCGAACCAGTGGGTCAAGAGATGGGTTCACAGTCTCCTCGCCTTCGATTTTCATCAGGAGTAAGGGTGATCGGCAGCCAACAGAACGACCCCCCGGGAATTCTTGCACCTCTGGCGGGGGTCGTTAAAAATCTGAGTCCGGACCGAAGGCGTCGCACGCTCTGAACTGGCGGTTTTGGGAGTTGCCCTCGGTGGCATAGGGCATGGCGAAGGGGGATGCTCCGCCATGCCGCCGCACGATCGTGCGGCAGCCCGGAATGCTCAACGGTATGGCCCCGCCGGAGCGGCTGGTTCGGCTCAACGAACACGGGGATGTTGATTCAGCCGTAACACGAATGGTTAGTGTCTGGATGGCGTCAAGCTGTCAGGCTGGTGTTTTGTTCCTGCGCAGCGGTTGAGTTCATACTACACGGTTCCATTGCGCTCGGCTATAAGTACTTCTACCTATTTCTGCCATATCGCTTGATTTTGCGTTTGGATTGGCGCTGCGATCAGGAACAACTGTTTATGACTTGGGGCTTCACGGCTTGCAAACCAACATGTGCCGTACTTTCTGGATGAGGGGCTTTCGGTCGAACCGGTGGCTTACTTTTGGGGATTGAGTTCCGGGGGTTGAAAACCTGTCCGGAAAACGCCATAACACGCCCCCTGACTGGTCGCAGGCCCTATCGAAGGCGGCGTTTTCCCGAGTCAACGTGCGTCCGTCGACAAGCGTTCGGCTGAGCTCACGCCGCAGTCTCGCGCCGCAGTCTCAGCGCGAGCGCCGGGGGTTCGGGGGAGATACTG
>JBBRJN010000443.1:0-2583 GCA_038219365.1 Kiritimatiellia bacterium
TTCTCTCCGTCGGCTACGTCGGCGGCGCACCGTCCGCAACCTACAACGCACGCCCGATCATTGACATCAACGCGGGGCTGGTCAGTGTTGCGTCCGACATTCGGATCGGCGAGTCGAGTGGCTCTGTGGCAACGCTAAACATCAGGGGTGGCACGCTCCGGTGTAATAGCCAAGGGGCAAACCAAGGGATCACGTTCGGCGGTATCAGCAGCACCCCCAGCGGAACAGGCATCCTGAACCTCTCGGGCACCGGCGTACTTGATATCGCCCAGAACGTGTGGATCGGTCTAAACTCGGGCAGCACCGGCGTCGTCCACCTGCTGGGCGGAACCCTCATGGCGAGCAACATTGTCCGCAGCGCGGGCATCGGCATCGTGCGCTTCAACGGCGGCACCTTCATGCCCCGCGCACCGAACCAAACCCTGGCAAACCTGACGGCTGCCTACGTCTCCACCAACGGTGCCGTGGTCGACACCACGCTGGCAGACGGGTACACGGTCGCGCAAAACCTGCTGCACGATCCAGCCCTCGCCATCGACGACGGTGGTTTCGTGAAACGGGGCATCCATTCGCTCAGCCTCACCGGCACCGGCAACACCTTCAACGGTCCCGTCGCAGTGAATGGCGGCCTGCTCAGCGCACGCCTCGGCGGCACCAACGATCTCTTCGTCGGAACCAACGGTGTTTTCGACGCGCTGACCCAGCGCGCCACCGTCGGCGACCTCACCGGTTCAGGTCTTCTGACCAACGGCGTCATCGCTGTCACCGGACGCCTCGACGCCGGCACCAACGGCGCCCCGGCTGGCGCCCGCATGACCGTGCAGAACCTAAGCCTCGTGCAAGGCTCCACGTTTGTCTGCGACTGGGCCACCAACGCGCTCGGCCAAGTCACCAACGACTTCGCGGTCGTCACCGGCACGCTCGCGCCGGAGGGCGCAGGCTTCTTCGACCTGGGCCGCACCGAGGCGAACCCGATCCCCATGCCGTTCCAGGCGACCATTATGTCTTACGGCAACTTGCCCGGACACTTCGCAGGCTGGAAGGCTATCAACACGGGGGTGCCGACCGGCAAAACTATCGTCACGGTCGTCACCGCCGCCAACGGGTTCGTCACCTTCGGCGTCCGCTACGGCGGGACGCTGGTGCTGGTACGATAAATCATGAGGCCTATGGGGTTTGCACGCGCTATAGGCCCTATGGGATGCGAGCGAGGTGCGAGATAACAGAGAGACACAGCACATGAATCATGAGACACCTTTTTCACGGCGAACCTTTCTCACCGCATCCGGGCTTGCCGCTGCGGGAACAGTCCTGCCCGGCGGGCTGTCCGCCGCCCCGGGCGGAACAACCGCCAAGAGACAACCGATCAGGATCGGGCAGATCGGCACTGCGAACCAGCACGCCTACAAGATGGGGACGCTGCGCAAACTGAAGGATCTTTTCGAGGTGGTCGGCTTTGTGGAAGACGATCCGAAGCTGAGAGAAAAAGCGCAGAAAAACGACGCGTTCAAAGGACTGCCCGTGATGTCGGAAGACGAACTGCTCGCGGTACCCGGTCTTCAGGCTGTGTCGGTTGAAACCGAGGAGCGCGTGTGCATTCCTCCCGCCCTGCGCTGCATCCGCGCGGGCAAGCACATCCATCTGGACAAGCCGTGCGGCGAGTCGCTGCCCGCGTTCAAACAGGTGCTGGATGAGGCGAAGGCCGCTAACCTGACCATTCAAGTGGGCTACATGTACCGCAACAACCCGGCCGTGCAGTTCTGCGTCAAGGCTGTGAAGGAAGGCCTGATCGGCAATGTGTTCGATCTCGATGCGGCCATGGGGCGGTACGACGGAGTTGACTATCGGAAACTTATCAAAGAGTACAAGGGCGGGATCGCGTACATTCTAGCCTGCCATCTGATCGATATCGTCGTGACGCTCATGGGGGAACCCGAAAAAACAAACCCCTACCTGCGCCAGACCCGCTCAGACGGCGTGCTCGACAATGGCCTGGCCGTTTTCGAGTTTTCCGGAGGCCGGCTGGCCACGATACGGACCTCCATCACCGAAGCGCAGGGCTTTGAGCATCGACGCCTCAAGGTGATGGGCGACAAGGGCACGATCTTTATTGAGCCGCTTGAATCCATGGGGAACATGTCCGGCGGGGTGCTCAAGCTCGCGTTGGAGGAGGCCCGCGGCGGTTACAAAAAAGGCGTGCAGACCGTTGACATGCCGCCACCGAAGGACCGCTACGAAGACCAGTGGCGCGAGTTCGCCGCCGTGCTGAACGGGGAGCTGGCCAACCCCTACACCTACGAACACGATTACGCCGTTCACAAATGCCATCTGGAGGCCTGTGGGTTGCCGATCAATGTGTGAGCTGAAAGAGAAGAAAACTGGTATGAACAGACGTGAATTTATCACAACACTGGCGGCCGGCGTCGGCGGGCTGTCGGTGTCGGGGGCGCGCGGGCAAAACACGACGGCTGTGACAAAGCCCTTGCGCGTGGCGTTGATCGGCTGCGGGGGGTATGGCACGTATGCGCATATCCCGGCGATCCTCGGCCACGGAACATCGGCCAAATCGGCGGACGACACCCA
>JBBRJN010000444.1:0-2576 GCA_038219365.1 Kiritimatiellia bacterium
GCCCGCTGATCTGCTTCGAGGACACCGTGCCGGCTCTTAGCCGCAAGGCGGTGCGGGCGGGCGCGGCCTTGCTGGTGCTGATGACCAATGACGCCTGGTTCAACGGGTCGATCGAGCCGGTGCAGCATCTGAACCAATCGGTTTTCCGAGCGGTGGAGAACGGCGTGCCGCTGGTGCGAGCGGCCAACTCGGGTGTGTCGTGTGTGGTGGATGCGGTGGGGCGGGTCAAGCGGCTCGAGTCTGACGTCGGCGCGGTGTCGGACTTTTCGGGTTTTTTGGTGATGCCGGTGGCGGTGCCGAAACAGCCTTTAGCGTCGCCCTACACGTGGTGGGGCGACTGGCTGCTTGCTCTTCCGGGGTTATTTTTAACGCTGGCGGTGACTCTTTCCGGCATCGGTCGGCCCGGTGTTACAGCCCTGTCACAACAGTCAAGGAGGGAGCCCGTATGACCCAACAAGAGTTCGAGCGCTGCTCGTCGGCGGTGACGTTGTCCGACATGGAAATTTTCATTTTCCCGGAGCTGATGTATAGCCTGGTGCTGGCGAACATCATGTCGCCGCGCCTCTGGCTGTGGCGGGACGACCCGTGGTTCAAGGGTGTTCGAAAGATGAAGCCGGTCCGCCGGTTGCAGCGGCTCAAGCAATATATCATGGATCACTACGTGTTCAACCTCGATCTGGAGACGTGGGGGCTGACGGACCAGAAGCGCGAGTTGGCGCGGTTTTCAGAATTCCTGTCGCCCGAGGTGATCGCGCGGTCGAACGCGCTCTTCGGGTACGAGGGCGACACCTACTACTTCGACATCGACATTCGCACGCACTTCGGCTTGGACAAGTTCACGGCGGACGTCATCCCGTACTGGAAGACCGAGACGGTGGAGGCGATGGACGCGTTCCGGCATCGTCCGGGATTCGCGACCGGTGCGGGGGAGTGCGTGTCGCTGGCGGCGCTCTATGCGGCAGCGCTCTATGTGGTGGCGGGGATACCGCTGGAGAAGATATTTCTGATGGCGACGCCGCTGCACTCGCAGAACTTCGTGGACTTGGACGACGGCGTGCTGATCAACAACCGGCGGCTGGTGACCAAGGCGATGTGGTTCAACGGCACGCAGATTTCGGGGCAGGCGAGGCGGGCGCTGGAGAACGAACGGGTGACGGTCGTGTCGCACCCCACGGGGTATATCCACACGCTGTACCGGCGGGCGACCATCGAGCCGGAAGCGTTTGCCGCGTTTTCCACGAAGTTGCGCACGTATCTTAGGACGCCGCTCACTCCCGAGATCCTTGGAAACTTCCTGAGGCAGAATCCGAAGTGCCGGCAATGTTTCGTGTTGCGCTGGCCGGTCAATGGCGTAGACCGTTATCTGTCCTTGGACCAGGCTTTCAGCTTCGAGCAGGACAGTCCGTATAAGGTGACTGATGCGACGCGCGAAAAATTATTGGCCACCATTCCGGTTGAGACGTTCGCGGCTTCGTGTAAATGTTGCCAGAGCGTGCTCAACGATGTCGAGGCCTTCGTGCGGGAGCGTGAGATCGACTTGGACGCGCCGGAGGACCTGCAGGCGCTGAAAGAGCAGATCGGCGACGCCTGCATGCGGGCTTCGGACATGGTGGTGCAGGTCGTGCGGTTTTGCCACACGGAGCCGCGCCTGCCCTCCACGGAGGGGTTGACCTTCGACCGCAGCGAGGCACCGGTGTGCCTTACGACCGAGATGACGCGCGATGAGGTCATTGCGCACGTCGAGTCGCTGCGGGCGCGGAACGTGTCAGCTGAACTGGCTTTTTATGCGTGGCGCGATGTGGGGCGCATGCCGGCCGGCCCGTTCATCCGGGCCGCGATGGAGCGCAACCCGGTGAGCCGGTCGGGGGCGGCGTCGCTGACGGAGGACGAGGTTGCAGCGCTGGTGGCGGCCTGGCCGGGCGAGTCGATCTACGACGGCGCGACGCGACTTGCGCAGCCGGATGAGGTGTGGAACTTCCGGCGCGGCGACGGGTTTGAAAAGGCGTTGCTGGTCGCCAATGTGCTGCGCGGAAAAGGCGTGGGCGCGATGCGGATTGCATTGGCGGAAGGTCAGGCGACCCTGTACGCCGGGGAGCGGCGGATCTGCGCATTCGCCTCCTTAAAGACCCCGGCTGAGAAGGTCTGGCACGTGTGAGCCTGCGTTGGCATGGCGCATGCAAAATAACTCGCAGTCTTGACGGCGTGAAAGCCGATAAGATGCCAATCGCTTGCCCCAAAAGGGGTTTTTGCGGTAATGAA
The DNA here is from genome assembly GCA_038219365.1 of Kiritimatiellia bacterium. Lineage (GTDB taxonomy): Bacteria > Verrucomicrobiota > Kiritimatiellia > RFP12 > UBA1067 > JAHFSX01. The sequence continues at coordinate 2,260 of JBBRJN010000444.1, forward strand.
CGCCAGGATCGGACATTCGGAGTGCGCACACGGTAACGCAGGGCCAGGCGGCGGCTGTGTTCGCAAGTACGCGGGTCCGTCACGTCGGGGGACGTGGCGGACCGTATTTTTTAAGGGGCGGTGCGGGGGATCGTCAGGACGAAGGTGCTGCCTTGATCGGGCACGCTGGTGAACGTCACCGTGCCGCCGTGGGCGTCGACGACGGCTTTGGTTAAGCTCAGGCCGAGGCCGAGGCCTTTTTCGTGGCGGGCATTGCGGCTGCGGAAGAGGCGTTGCCAGATGAGGGCGTGCTCTTCCTCGGGGATGCCGATGCCGGT
>JBBRJN010000445.1:0-2574 GCA_038219365.1 Kiritimatiellia bacterium
CCCGTGTCGGCCACGTAGAGATAATAGGTGAGCGCGGTGCGTGCGGCGGGGGCGCAGGAAAAAAGCAGGCGATCGCCGAGGCGGCAGGTCTCGACCGGCTTACCTTCAAAGGTCAGCAGAAAGCGCGGCACGGCGATCCCTCGCGAGGCGCTGTTGAGGTCCACCACGGCCAGCAGGTCGGCGGCAGGTTCGCCGCGCAGGTTGATGAGACGCACGGGCAGGCGATAGGACCACGGCGCGGCTTTCCGTTCGGGCTTGAACCACGTCGTGTCCCCGCCCCGCGCTTGCAGCCTCAGCCGTTCGACCGCGCCTGCGCGGGCCGAGGCGCGGGGCGATTCCTTGTCGGTTTCAAAAGAAAAGGCGTCATACCACGCAGTGCCGGTGCCGTAGAGCACGGACCCGGTCTGTAGACGCGTGGCTCCTTCGGGAACGGTGAAGGTGATGACCTGTTCCTTCCAGTCAAAGGTGCCGTCACCGCACCGCACGGTCTGGTTGATGCGCTGCGAATCTTTGTCATCGCCGACATGGACATACCAGCCCGCGTTGCCCTTCACGTTTGCGCCTCGGATGCGGACGCGGATCGTGCAGTGCGCGCCGGGCACGACGGAAAAATCTGAGCGCACAAAGCCGAACCACGATGGGGTTGCCTGAGCGTCGGCCTCGGCCTTGAGGCAACGAGTGCCGGAGAAGGGCTGTTCGGCGGACCAGCTGAGCCGGTGATGGGGCGTGGTTTGGCCGGTCTGCCAGCCGAGCGGCTGGCCGCTTGCACCTTTCTCGAAATCGCCGTTGAGGTCCGCGGCGATGCGCTTGGTGAAGGAGTCGGCGAGCCCCCAGGCGCTCGGGTTGTCGAAGTATACGTAAAGAAGGGTGTTGGTCTTTGGCGCGCAGACTGCGGGCAAAACCAGCGTGGCCCCGTCCGGGATCGCGCCGGTGGTGAAGGTCGTGTTCTGGTCGGGCGTCCAGAGACCGTACAGCAGTTGCGTGCCGTTCTGGTCAGTGACGCGCAAGGCTTCGGCACGCACCCCCGCGAGCGGAGCCTGTCCAGAGGCCGCGCCGACGATGAGCGCGACAGGCGTACCTTCGAGGGCCGAACCGGAAGGGTTGGTGAGAGTGACCGGAACGCGCGACCGCCAGACTTCGCCGCGTCCCAGCCAAAGCGGGTGCTGCCACTCCGCGGCAGAAAGCGTGTTACAGCTATAGGTAAGGGCTGCGGTCAACAGAACGAAACGGCTTGGACACATGGCACTTCTCCGATCATGAATTTGTATCCGTCAGACTTTAATCCGTCAGCCGCTGTCTGTCGAGCGGCAAGTAACTCCCCCGTTTTTCCGCTAGCATACCCCGCCCCCGCAGTGATACCGTATAAACATGTAAGCTACGTGTGAATCGCGCACCTAAAACAAAAGACAAGCTGGCGGCACCCGCGCCCACAACCTCCCAATCCCTCGGCAGCCTGCTCAAGTAAGCACGCGAGATCGTGGGGCAACATCAAGCGGGTGCTGGAAAAAGTAGAATTGACGCGTGTGGCTCGGATAGGTTTAGTGAGCGGGCGAAGCGATGGGAATTGGAATTTTGGGAAAGACTAAGTTGAGAAGATTAAGTGTAGGGAGGACCAAGTGTAGAGAGCTGTCGAGCCTGTTGTCGGCACGATGTATCGTCAAAGAACAGGACGCCCTCCAGTCGGAGGTGTCCCCTCGCTCAAGCGCCTGCACGACGAGACCGCCGCCGAGCTCGACGCGCTCATGCCCTCCATTCTCGACCGCGCCTTCAAGGGAGAACTGTGACCGAATCAATTGAGGCTTTTAACAACGAGGCAATTCCATGAGTTTATTTGGCAAAAAACGCGATGTATCCCCGGATGGACTTGGGAATGGCGGAACGGACGCCAATACGGACGTACCGTACGATCTGGTGGAGTCGCTGCGCCCTTTGTTTCGGGGCAGTCGCCAGCCGCCGCCTGACTCTGAAATGGCACACTACCCGGCTATGTACGTTCCGTTCTTTTATCGCATCGAGTACAACGTCTATCGCTATTGCCGGACCATGGACCTGCAACCCTCCGACAACGAGTTCGTCGAAATCTACTCGCAGATGCGGAGGCGACCGGACGGCAAGAGCATGGGCCCGTTGCACGATGTGATGTGGCAAAGCGCAGCTTTGATACTGGGTCTTCGGCCTTGGAGTGAGTCTGAATACACGGCCGTCTTCGGCCAGTTAGCCTGTTCGGCACGGCATTTCAAACTCAGCCTTTCATCGAGCAACTACATGGAGCATGTGCGGAGGACAATTGGGGGCGAGTTGTAAGGAGAGGGATACGCACGCAGACAGGGGAAACGTCCCAGTAGCGTCCGAGTAGCGTCCCTATTCCCGGCGTATGTGGCCGCGTCCGGTAGGGACGGATCCCCGAGCCGTCCGCCGGTCCCCGTCTCGTCAAATGCGGTGCTACAAGGACCTGCGAACGTTTCGGGGAAACGTCCCTACCGGTGGCGCACTAGCGTCCCTATTCCCGGCGTGTGTGGCCGCGTCCGGTAGGGACGGATCCCCGAGCCGTCCGCCGGTCCCCGTCTCGTCAAA
>JBBRJN010000446.1:0-2571 GCA_038219365.1 Kiritimatiellia bacterium
AGGCCAGAACCGTCCATCACCAGCGCCAGCCCGGTTTCTTCGCCGTGCTCCGCCAGCGCCGCCACGGCGTGAGCATGGTGGTGCTGAACCTCGACCACGGGGATTCCGCTCTCGGCGGCAAGGCGTCTCCCCAGTATCGTCGCATGCATGTCGGGATGCAAATCAACCGCCACAACAGCGGCGTTGCGTTCAAGAAACCGCGGCAGGGAAAGCGCCACGCGCTCAAGCCCGTCCAGCGCCTCTGGCGTCTCAAGGTCGCCCACATGCGGAGAAACCACCACGCGGTCCTCGAAGCCGACCGCCACCGTGTTTTTGAGCTCCGCTCCCATCGCCAGCACACAGCGCTGGAGCGGCTGCGCCAAGAGAATCGCGTTCGGCGCATAACCGCGCGCCCGCCTCCAGAGCTGCGGTGCGCCGCATTGGATCACGGCGATCGAATCGTCGGCGCGCAGGTTGATCTCGCGGTCATGACCGAGCAGCAGGTCGGCGATACCGCCCAAACGCTCCAGAGCCTCCGCGTTCGTCAGGCAGATCGGCTCTCCCCCGCGGTTGCCGCTGGTCATCACAAGCAGCTCGAACGCCGGCACCGGATCGCCTGCCAACGGCGTGAGCAAAAACAGATGCAGGGGCGAGGTCGGCAGCATCACGCCCAGTGTTGGCGCGTCGGGCGTGAGCAAATCAAGCGGCAGACGCGCGTCGCGCACCCCCTCGGGCAGCACATCGAGGATCACAATCGGCGCTTCCGGCGAAGTGAGCAGCGCTTCGGCCTCGGCTGGCACCGCGCAGAAGCGCCGCACGGCAGCCACATCAGCGGCCATCACGGCGAAGGGCTTATGGGGTCTCCGCTTACGCTCGCGCAGCTTCTGTAGAGCCTCGCGGTCAAGCGCGTCCGCGGCCAACAGGAACCCGCCGATGCCGCGCACGCCCACGACTCTGCCCTGCGCCAGCGCCTGCCGCGCGACGCGCAGTGGGTCGCCTCCCCTACGTGCGCCCTGCATGTCCACCAGCGTCAGGCGCGGGCCACACTGAGGGCAGGCGGTGCTCTCCGCGTGGAACCGGCGGTCGCGGGGATTCTCATACTCTGCGCGGCAGGCGGGACAAAGAGGGAAAGCCGCGAGCGTGGTACGCTCGCGGTCATACGGCATGGACTCCACCACGGTGTAACGCGGACCACAGCGCGTGCAGGTGGTGAACGGATAACCGTAGCGCCGATTGCCGGGGTCTTGGATTTCTGCGCGGCAGAGCTCGCAGATCGCTAGGTCAGCAGGAATCACGACGGTCGGACGTCCCGACGTGACGCTGGGCAATATCTTGAAGTCGTCCGCGCCCTCGCCATCCGGCAGCACGCCCGCTTCGATCTCGCTGACCGCATCCAAGCGGGCATTCGGCGGGAGCGCCAGCGGCAGCCGCCGCATAAAGGTCTCAATGACCTGAGCCTCACCCTCCAACCGCAAACGCACCACGCCGGTACGGTTCTGCACCCACCCGCAAAGACCGGCCTTTTCGGCCAGCAGATAGACGGTCGGGCGCAGACCGACGCCTTGCACAATGCCCGTCAAGTCAAACACACGTACGCTTTTACAAACGCTCATTGCGGGCATGGTAACATGTCGTCGCAGCGTCGCGCAAGACGCGAGCTGCCCTTCATCGGCGGTTCTAATGATGCCCTGATGCACATGAGCCGGCTAAAGCCGGTACACCAACGCACCGTGCTCAGCAGTAACCGGTACAGGCCAGTCCCATTATCACTGTCTTCTCAAACTCATCAGGTGACGGTCTTCCGTGCGGAATCAGAATCCGCAGATCGGGGGATCGTGACCCTCACCCGCCACCATCTTAAAGGCCAATAAAACCTTATTTTTATTGGATTTTTTCATTTTATGGCCTTTTAAGCCGTTTGGCCGTTTCCCATGTTGTACCCTAATTTCGCCCCTAATTCGTTTATCAGGCGGAACGATTATTTCATGCTGCACGAGCCAACGGAACAGTCGAACGCGGCAGACACCGGAGCGTTTGACGCATTGGGCCACCCGTATATGGCAGTCAGACTACGGAATAATACAGGTGTTCAAAGCCGCTTCGATTGTCCGAGCCCCACGATCGAATCCGGATTATCCGCGCTCAGAAACCACACCTTAACCTTGCCGACCGCGCCCTCGAGCTCCGCACACAACGGATTCTTGCCGCTGAAGCGCACAAAACCCGGCGCGATCTCACGCATCGCGTCAACCCCCCGATCCGCCACAAAATACGTCGGCGCAACCCAGCCGTACTCACCCGCCAGCTCGCCGCCGCCCCGGTCGATGATCTCCGCCGCCATACAGCGGGTCTTCCCGAACCGCCGCCCGCAGCACACGGTACGAAAACGGGCGTCCCTCGCCCGGTGTATCTCCATCTGCGCATCGTGCGGTGTATAATCGATCTGCATCCCGTCCCCGTTCGTAGTGGCGTCGTAAAACGCTTCCCCCGGTCCGTTTGTAGTGGCGTCGTGAGACGCTTCCCAACTACTCCCTACTCCCTACTCCCTACTCCCTGTTTCGACCGTAGTCGAAACCAAACTCCGCCACTCGA
>JBBRJN010000447.1:0-2527 GCA_038219365.1 Kiritimatiellia bacterium
GCCGCGCCAAGGGAAAGAACGGGCGATCCCTTCAAAAGAGTGCGCCGCAGCTTGAGCGCGAGGCAGCTATAGTCGTCGCGCTGGGCGGCGGTTTTCAGGCCTACTTTAAACAAAAGCGTGACGGGTCGATTTTCGACGAGCAGATGCCGGTGATGGCTGAAACGGCCAAATTCTGCCGTGAGCGGCAGGCGCTCTGCCACCATTCCGAGCCGGTGCCGCAGGTGGCCGTCCTGCTTTCCCAAGCGGGGCATTACCGTAAGATCAAGGGTCTGTTCAACCGCGAGCTTGCAGCGGTCAGCGGCGTTTTGCAGGCGCTGCTTGAGAGTCAGCACTCGGTCGAGGTCGTCGGCGAGCATCAGCTTGCGGGGCGTCTCTCGGAGTATCCGCTGATCGTCGTGCCTGAGTGGGCGTATCTCGAGCCAGCCTTCAAGGGCGATCTCGTCGCCTACGTGAAGGCGGGTGGCAACTTGCTGCTGGTCGGGCCGAAAAGCGCGGCGCTCTTCCAGACGGAATTGGGCGTGACACTTGAAGGCGAGCCCGCCGCCCAACCACAAACACTCACCTACAAGGGCATGGAGGCTCAAACCAAGGGTTTTGCGCAGAACGTCAAGCTCGGCGCGGGCGCTGAGGCGTTCGGCAGCTTCCGGGCCAGCACCAATGCAGTCGCGCAGCCTGCCGCTTCGATCACCGCTTGTGGCAAAGGGAAGATCGCCGCGACCTACGTGGAACTCGGGCAGGGCTATGCCGATTCACGCAGCGCGGTCCTGCGCGGGTTCCTCAATGAGCTGACGCAGAAACTTTATCCGAGTCCGATGGTTTCGGTTGCAGGATCATCAGACGTAGACGTCTGCCTGATGCGCAAGCAGGGTAAGCTGCTTGTCAACCTCGTGAACACCTCGGGGCCACACCAAACCGCGCCGATCCAGGAGACGATCCAGCCTGTCGGCCCGCTGACGGTCACACTTAGGCTGGCGGCCAAGCCGGCCAAAGTGACGCTTGAGCCCGGGGCCCAGCCGCTGGCCTTCGAGTACAAAGACGGGGTGGCCAAACTGACTGTTCAACAGCTCGACATTCACCGCGTGATCGTGGTGGAGTAAGCCCGCTGGCAACAAAGCGGCACACAAGGGGATTCAGATGAAGATGAGACCGTTCACATCGATGGTTGTTGGAATGACCGCTTTCGCTGTTTGCTCAGCCGAGGTCATCATGCCGCCGGCACCGGCGAAGCAGAAGGATCTGGTTGTTTTCCGCCCACCGCCGAACGCGGCCAAAATGGTCGTGGACGGTTTTATTTGGGTCGAGGCTGAGGACTTCACCGATTACGGCGACTGGAAGCTCGACACGCAGTTCGTGCACAAGATGGGCTCGGCCTACCTGCTGGCGTGCGGAGTCGGAACGCCGATTGGCGACGCCATGACCGACGTGCAGGTGCCGCAGGAGGGAACGTATCGCGTGTGGGTGCGCACCAAGAACTGGCTCAAGGATTATTCTCCCGGGAAATTCACCTTGTCGGTCGGCGGGAAGAAGTCTTCGCAGACTCTGGGCGCGGCGCCGAGCGGCCAGTGGACGTGGGAAAGTGCGGGCGATTTCGGCGTGGCGAAAGGGCCGGTCAAGCTGGCGCTGAAGGATCTCTCGGGCGCATTTGCGCGCTGCGATGCGGTGCTTCTCACGCGTGATCTCACCTACCGCCCGCCCGAGGCGCTGGAGGCGTGTCAGCGCGAGCGGGCGCGTCTGACCGGTCTGTCTGAAAAAATCGAGGACGCGGGTGTGTACGACGTGGTCGTGGTCGGCGCGGGCACGGCAGGCTGCGGCGCTGCGATCGCGGCGGCACGGACCGGCGCGAAGACCGCGCTGGTGCAGGATCGTCCCGTTCTGGGCGGCAACGCCAGCAGCGAGTTTGGCGTGCCGACGTGCGGGGCGGCTGTGTCGCATCCGAATGCGCGCGAAGGAGGTTTAAACGAAGAGGCCAACCTGATGCGCGCAAGGAACGGCGAGCATAAAATGAGCGAGGCCTATCTGGCCCAGGCGCAAGGCGAGAAGAACCTGACGGTTTTCAACAACCGCCGCGTGATGGCCGCCGAGATGAAGGATGCGACCACCCTCGGCGCGGTGCAGGCGGTCGATACGCTGACCCATGGCTTGAGCCGTTACCGCGGCACGTATTTCATCGATTGCACGGGCGACGGCTGGGTCGGCTACTATGCCGGCGCGAAGTACCGTTTCGGACGCGAGTCGCGTGACGAGTTCGGCGAGCTAGCCGCGCCGGAAAAGGCCGATGCGATCACGATGAGCGGTTGCATCATGGGCAACCTGGCGATCTCCTACCGCGCCGAAAACAGCGGCAAGCCGGTTGATTACACCCCGCCCGCATGGGCCTTGAAGCTGCCTCCGCCGGAGGAGTTTCATCGCGACCCGCGCGGCTTCACCGGCGGCCAGTGGTGGCTGGAGCATCCGGGCGACATCGACGATCTGGCAGATCCCGAGATGGCCCGTGACGAGCTGATCCGCATCACCTTCGCCTACTGGG
>JBBRJN010000448.1:0-2526 GCA_038219365.1 Kiritimatiellia bacterium
GCCGCGCAGGAAATCGATCAGCGATTCGTCGCCCAGCAGCCCGCCGCCGCCCTCCTGCGCGCCGACCACCCAGAATGCCGTACGCACGTTCGTCAGCCGCGTGTTCCAAACCATGCCTTTGTATGTGCCGGACGCGGGATAGGCGAAACGCACAACACTGCGTCCGTTCAGTCCTGGATCGGCGGACATCACCGTCGGCTGCGTCCCCGTGGCCGTGGCTTTCATGTCGTACGGGCCCGCGACATTGTAGCGCCGGTCGCGCCACTCCAGCTTGCCGCCCACCACCTCCAGAGACCCCGCCGCCGAGGCATCCACCCAGAACGCCGGTTCTCCCGACGTGTAGGTCACCGAGTCCGGCCCGGCCGCAGGCTGCGCCGTCACGACGCCCGACTCGATATTGAAGTTCATTCCCGTGTCGAGCGCGCCGATCGCCACCGTACCGCCGTCCAGCCGCAGCGTGCCTGTACCGTTCGCCGCGCCGAGGGTCAGCGTCGCTCCCGTTGCCACCGACGGCTGGAACACGCTGCCCGCGCCCAGCGTGAGCGAGGCGATGTTGGTCACGACCGAACCGTTCGCGAGCGCAATCCCCGTCGTCGCTCCGGCGCTCACCGCGACGGTGCCCAGCGCGAGTTCGCCGCCGCCCACCACGGTCAGCGTACCGCCCGCAAAGACCATGTTGCTGACCGTCAGCGTGCCGTTCGGCCGGAGCGTCTGATTGCCCGAGACCGTCAGGCGGCTGATCGAGCCTGCGCCTAGGTTCAGCGTCGTGCCCGGCACGGCCGACACACTGCCGGTGAACCCGCCGCTATCGACCACGTTAAACGTGCCGCCGCCCGCCACGGTCAGCGTGCCGCCGCCGGTGAGCGAGCCGATGGCGACCGTGCCCGCGCAAGAGATCGTCACGTTCGCGCCGATCGGCACATCCAGCGTCAGCACGGTCAGGAATCCGTTGTCCGGCAGCGTCAGAGTACCGCCCGAGAGCGTCAGCGAAGTGAGCGTCACGCCCGTCTCCGCCGCCGTGACGGATGCGTTACCCGCGACGTTCAGCCCGCCCGCAAAAGCGGCTTTGTTGGAGAGGTCAAAAGAGGTGCCGGAGGCGAGTCGCACCGTCATGCCCGCCTCACCGGTCAAGTTGCTCGTGGCCAGCGCACCTTCGCCGATCGCCAGCGTGCCCGTGAAGCCGCTCTGGCCACCTCCGAGCAGCAGCGTGCCCGTGCCCGCTTTCGTTAAAATGGCCGAACCGCTGAGCGGAGCGGCTGCCGCCACATTGTTCGTGTCGATGTCGATAACCGAATCCGCGTCCACGTAAACGCGCAGTCCCGAGCCGGTAAAGAAGGTGCCGGACTGCCCCGTCAGCTCAAGGATACCACCTTGAAACGTGAAATCCATTGCCCCTGCCGCGGCATACACGCTCGGCGTGCGCAGCGTGCCGCCTGATTTAAGATAGACGCGGCCCAATCCCAAAGCCGGGCCGCGCGACAGGTGCGTGGTCGCGGTCACGACCGCGTTGCTGCCGATCTCGAAGTCGTTGGTCGTCGCGTAGTTGACCCCGCCATCACGCCACCCGAACCAGATCTTGTCCACATTGACCACTGCGGGCACGCCGTTGGTGCCGGCGACGATCAGCGTCCCGTTCTGTTTGGTTCCGATGCAGATGCCCGCGTCCGCGACAAGTCCCGTCGAGGAAAACGTGCCGCCCAGAATCTCCGCCCGCGCGCTCCCCAGCAGCGCCGTACCCGCGAGGTACCCGACCAGCAGCACGACGTTGCCGCTGCCGCCGCAGTTGACCGTGCCGGACGTCATCCGGAACAGCGCACCGTCCGCAATCACTTCGGCTCCCATCCGGATGATCTTGGTGTCGATTTGTCCGCCGTCCACGATCAGCGAGCCCGTGGCGTCAACATAGGTGTCCCAGCCAGCCCCCGTCTGCAGGTGGCCCCCCGCCTTCACGCGCAACACGCCCTGCTCCACGGCCGGGGTGTTCACAAATTGTCTGTCGCTCACGATGCTCAGTTCGCCCGGCCCCCGCTTGACCAGCTTGCCGCTGCCGGCGGTGGTTCCCGCTACGCCCAAGGTCGCGACGCCGCTCAAATTCGTCAGGGTGCCGCCCAGCGTCAGCGTGCTCGAACCGGGCGTGCCGGGCTGAAGCGCCCAGTCGCCGTTGCCGAAGAGCATGTTCGTCTGCGCCCGGTTGCCGTCGAGCGTCACCGACACCTCACCCGAATGCGCATTGGTGAAGGCCAAAAGCGCCGAGCCCGTCGGCACTGCACCGCCTGACCAGTTGGCCCCCGTCCCCCAGCTTCCGCCCGCCAGGTTTACCCAGGTCTGGGCCCGAACGCCCGTTCCCGCAGCGCAAAAACACAGACAAACGCACACCAAACGCAGACGTCCACATCGGTTTTTCACGGCTTTACTCCAGTCCTGTCAGCATGATTGAAAGTTCGTATTGCCACTGAGAGCTTTTTAGACAACCCACAGCAAATCTTTATTTTAGAGCATCTGCGAACACTTTTCTATTGCATTTTT
>JBBRJN010000449.1:0-2524 GCA_038219365.1 Kiritimatiellia bacterium
ACCGCGTTGCGGGCGAACCCGGTCAGCAGCGGCTCGCCTTTGACCTCGGCCTGCCAGCCGCCGAGCTTGATCGCGTGGGCGATCATGGCTGAGAAGTCCTTCTTGCCAGTCGCATCCGCGCTGATGTGCGTGACGCCGGGCCAGCCGACTTCCGCTGTGGTGTAGAGGTTGCCCGCGTACGTGGGCTTGGGCGGCATGATGCAGTTCGTGGTATAGAGAACGACGCCCGGCAGGCCGTCGAACTCCTTCTGCTGATTCTGCCACGCGGTGCCGTAGTTGCCCTTGAGCTGCGGATACTTTTTGAGCTCCGGATAGGCGTGCGCGGGCAGCATCTCGCCGTGGGTGTAGACGTTGACGCCCTTGCCGACCGTCTGCTCCAACAACATCTTGAGGTCGTGCAGGTCGTGGCCGGTGATCACGACGAAGGGGCCCTTGTCCTGGCTGGTCGAGACCGGGGTCGGCACCGGGTGGCCGTAGGTTTCGGTGTTGGCGGCATCGAGCAGCCCCATGCATTTCAGGTTGACCATGCCGAACTCCATGATCAGGCCGAGCCAGCCGTCGACCGTGTGGTCATCGCCAAGGGCCTTCATGCCCTTCTGGAACCACGCTGAAACCTCGGGATCGATTTTGCCCAGCACCCGGGCGTGGGCCGCGTAGGCAGCCATGCCACGCAGGCCGAAGAGCAGCGTGGAGCGCAGGGAGACGACGTCCTGATCGCCTTTGAAAAGGTCGTCAGGGTTGAATGCGGGCGCTCCGCCGGCCTTGACAACCGCAGCCAGGATACGGTCGCGCATGACAGTGAGGTCTGCCGGATCGAAGTTGACGTTGGTGACGGTCATGAAGAGCGCATCCATAAAGAGCGCTTCGCAACCCGGACAGGCGGGCTTACCTTCGAGGGCGCGGGCCAGCGTGATCATTCCCGCGGTGATCTCATCTTGCAGCCGCGATTCGGCCGGCTTTTTGCCGCAGACGCCGCTGTGCGTGCAGCCTTTGCCGCCCGCTGTTTGCTCACATTGGAAACAGAACATTTCGCTCATGGTTTTTATCCTTCTTTGTGTTGTGTTGTGTGATCGAAAGAGAGGACCATCCTACTCTTCTAAAATCGCGCCGTCGGTCGAGATCGTGACCACATGCCACGGAATCATCTTGCCGCTGTTGAGCAACGCTTGTTGGGTGGCTTTGGCGATGCCTGCGCAGCAGGGCACCTCCATGCGGAGCACCGTGACGCTGCGGATATCATTCGCCTGCAGGATGGCCGTGAGCTTTTCCGCGTAGTCCCCCTCATCCAGTTTGGGACAGCCGATCAGCGTGACCTTGTTGGTCATGAAGCGGCGGTGGATGTCCGGATAGGAAAAGGCGGTGCAGTCTGCGGCGATCAGCAACGCGGCATTCTTGAGGTACGGCGCACTGACGGGGACAAGCTTGATCTGCACGGGCCAGTTGATCAGCCGCGAGGTTGTGGCCGGTTGCGCCGCGGGTTCAGCGGCGGACTCTGCGGTCACGGGCGGGCGGACAATCGTCTTGGCCATTTTGCCGGGGCAGCCTGAGAAAAGGGGGGCGGGAGCGGGTTTTTTCTCAGCGGCTTGTTTGGCCGCAACCGCCGCCTCGTCGTAAGGCTCGGCTTCGCGCTCGATGATTTTGATCGCGTGGGTCGGGCACTCGGGCAGGCAGTCGCCGAGGCCATCGCAGATGTTGTCTGACACCAGCACGGCCTTGCCGTCCACGAGTTTCAGTGCGCCCTCGTGGCATGCGCTGATGCAGAGGCCACAGCCATTACAGAGTTGAGGGTCAATCGTAACAATTTTACGTTTCATGTTCAGCTTCTTCCTATTTGGCTTTCGCGATCCGTTTCTTTTTCAGCGAACTCACAACGCTGGCGAGCGTGACCGCCTTCAAAAGGCCGACCAAGCGCTTGTTCTCTTTCGCCATGAGCGTGCCCAGCGCACAGCCATCGCCCTTACAGATGTTGTGCTTCAGCAGACACCCCTTGTAGGTAGGGGCTCCGCCGGCCGCGATGTAGATCTCCAGGAGCGTTATCTCAGCTGGCGGACGGGCCAGCCGTGCGCCGCCGGCAGGCCCGCGCTCGGTCTCGAGGATGCCCGCCCTCACAAGTTGCTGCACGACCTTAGCGAAATGATGTGTAGAAAAGCCCAACTCTTCGGAGATCGTACGGGCCGAGCCGAAGCTCTCGGGAGCGTCCGCGAGCCAAGCGCACGTATGCAGCGCGATTGACATCGCCTCCGAGATATTCAACAGTCCAAGCATGGTGAAAAACCTACCTTCCGCTTAATTCGGCATTACATTACCAAATTGCCTATTAGCCGTCAAGGGGGTCCTGAAAAATAGATCGGCACGGCGGTTTCGCTAAAACGCACTTGACCCGGAAACACCCATCACATACCCTATGGCCGTATCGTAAGTATGGTGATGGAGCTGCGGCTGAGGACGCCGCTCGCCTCCACGCAAAACAAAAAGGAGCCTTGCATGAGCAACACGTCGGTGCCTTCCTACCTGGAATGTGCAA
>JBBRJN010000450.1:0-2502 GCA_038219365.1 Kiritimatiellia bacterium
GCCTCAAGAAATAAAAAAAACTTCCGCCCATCCATTCAGACGGGGCTGAATGCAGAGAGGCGGAAGGCAATTAAACGAGGCTATCGCTTTACTGCGCGGCGGGTGCGACCGGCGCGGTCGGAGCTGCGAGGGGCGCCGAGGGCTGCGAGAAGGGCAGAGACTGTTCGGCGGCGGGCGCGGAGGTCCGGACGCCTTCCATCACCGAGGTTCCAGCGTGGGAGGTCAAGCGCGAAAGCACGAGGGTGTTCAACAGGAAAACGGTTCCCAAGATGATCGTGCCCTTGGTCAGCACGTTGCCCATCTGCGCACCGAAAAGCGCCTCTCCCATGCCCCCTCCGAAGCTTACGCCCAAGCCGCCGTCTTTAGGCTTCTGCAGCATGATGATGCCGCCCAGCAGAAAGCATACGATGACTTCCAACACATATAATATACCGATCAGAATTGGCATGTCTCTACTCCGTTCAACGGCATCTCGAAGGTGGATGCGCATTTGAACCATCACTTATACCAAAGTTTCCGTGTGTTCGGCAACCGCAAAGAATAAAGGTCATATAATTCGACCTAATTTGAACGTGAACGTGAAAACAACGTGTTCATGATCGCTGCGGTTCGCTTGTAAGACCCTAACCCTAATCGCCCTCTTGTTTCTCACCCGTGCTTGAGCGGGCGGAAATGGACGCGGGTGGGACGGTCGGCGGCCTCGCCCAAAAGTTTGCGGCGCTGCTCGTGGTAATCCGCGTAGTTTCCCTCGAACCAAGTGACTTTCGAGTCGCCCTCGAAGGCGAGGATGTGCGTCGCGATGCGGTCGAGGAACCAGCGGTCATGGCTGATCACCATGACGCAGCCGCCGAAGTCCGCGATGCCCTCTTCGAGTGAGCGCAAGGTGGCGATATCGAGGTCGTTGGAGGGTTCGTCGAGCAGCAGCAGGTTGCCGCCGCTGCGCAGGAGCTTGGCGAGGTGGACGCGGTTGCGTTCGCCGCCGGAAAGCACCCCGACGCGTTTTTGCTGCTCCGCGCCTTTGAAGTTGAAGCGGCTGCAATAGACGCGTCCGTACATCTGCACGTTGCCCGCGAGGGTCACGAACTCCGAGCCGCCGGTAATCTCTTCGTAGACCGTTTTGTTATCGTCGAGGGCCTCGCGGGACTGGTCCACGTAAGAGGGCACCACGGTTGAGCCGACATTGAAGGTGCCGGAGAGCGGCTGGAGCTTGCCCATGATGAGTTTGAAGAGCGTCGTCTTGCCCGCGCCGTTGCCACCGATGACGCCGACGATGCCGCCGCGCGGCAGGTCGAAGCACATGTCCTCGAAGAGCAAGTTGTCGCCGAAGCCCATGGAGACCTTGTCGGCCTTGACCACGAGGTCGCCGAGGCGCGGCCCGGGCGGGATCTTGATACACAGTTCGTCTTCGCGCGTGTTGACCTCCTGGGCGGCGAGTTCCTCGTAGCGGCGCACGCGGGCTTGGTTCTTGGCGCGGCGGCCCGAGGGGTTAGTGCGCACCCAGGCGAGTTCGTTTTCGATCAGCTTACGGCGCGACTCGGCCTGCTTGACCTCGCGCTGCATGTTGTCCTGCTTCTGCTGAAGCCAAGCCTCGTAGTTGCCCTTATAGGGGTAGGCGCGTCCGTTGTCGAGTTCGAGAATCCACTCGGTGACATTGCTGAGGAAGTAGCGGTCATGCGTGACGACGATCAGCGTGCCTTTGAAGCCCTTGAGGTAGGTTTCGAGCCAGGCGACCGACTCGGCGTCGAGGTGGTTGGTGGGCTCGTCGAGCAGCAGCACGTCGGGGTTTGAGATGAGGATGCGGCACATGGCCACGCGGCGGCGCTCGCCGCCGGAGAGCGGGGCGATCGGCGCGTCGGAGGGCGGCAGGCGCAGGGCCTCCATGGCCATTTCGATGTGGTGGTCGAGGCTCCAAAGGTCGTTGTGGTCGATGGTGTCCTGAAGGCGGCCGAGTTCGTCGTTCAGCTTCTCGGACTCCTCGTCGCTGAGGTCCTCGCCCAGTTTCTCGCAGATTTCATCATAGCGTGCGAGCAGGGCCTTGGAGCCTGCCACGCCCTCCTCCACGCACTGCATGACGGTCTTGGTGTTGTCCAGTTCGGGCTCTTGCGAGAGGTACCCGATGCGGGTGTTTTTGGCGATCTGGCACTCGCCCATGAATTCCTTGTCGAACCCGGCGAGGATGCGCAGGAGCGACGACTTGCCGGAGCCGTTGGCACCGATCACGCCGATGTGAGCGCCGTGGTAAAAGGAGAGATTCACATCCGCGAGAATGGTTTTCTTCTCGTGTTGCTTCGTGACGTTGATCAGATTGAATGCGTATTCGCCGGCCATGGAGAACCCTTCGGGAAGGAGGAGTTAGGAATTAGGAGTTGGAGTCGTGAGACTGACTACTCGAAACGGGTGGAATGAATGGCGGGAAAGAATACCAGCGCCGTGCGTGAAAGTCCATAGCGGCCGTCGGGGAACAGCAATTCTAATTTTCTAATTTTGGCAGGACACGCACAG
>JBBRJN010000451.1:0-2484 GCA_038219365.1 Kiritimatiellia bacterium
GCTGCTGCGCGATCTCGTTGACGATCGCCAGCCCCAGACCGCTGCCGTCCACGTTGGTGCCCAGGGCGCGGTAGAAGGGCTGCAGCACCAGCGCGCGCTCGGCCTCGGGGATCCCGGTCTTCATGGACCAATAACACCCACTTAGCACAGGAGGTCCGCCATGCGCCTTAGTCCTGACGAGGTGATCTTCTGGCAGCACGGATTTTTCAAACTCAACGCCACCATTGTGTATACGTGGGGGCTGATGCTCGTGTTGGCCGTCGGCTCAAAATTGGTGACGTGCAAATTGTCCACGGCACTGAAACGCTCCCGTTGGCAGAACTTCTTGGAAATCATCGTCACAGCGATTGAGAAACAGATCGAAGAAGTCGGCCTGCGCAATCCCGAGAAGTATCTCGGCTTTCTCGGCACCCTCTTTCTGTTCGTGGCCGCAGCTAGCCTCAGCACTGTCATTCCAGGGTACGAGCCGCCTACGGGCTCTCTTTCTACCACCGTAGCACTCGCGCTATGCGTATGTGTGGCCGTGCCTTTTTTCGGCATCGAGGAACAAGGGCTGGGCGATTACCTGAAGTCCTACGTGGAGCCGACGGTCATCATGCTGCCGTTCAACATCATCAGCGAACTCTCGCGGACGCTCGCCTTGGCCGTCCGCTTGTTCGGCAACATGATGAGCGGGGCGATGATCATCGCGATTCTGCTGACCATCACGCCCTTCCTTTTTCCGATTGTCATGACGTTACTCGGTCTGCTCACCGGCATGGTGCAGGCCTACATTTTCAGCATCCTGGCCGCTGTTTACATCGCGGCCGCCACGCACATTAACAACCTCAAGATTAAGTCAGTACCCGCAACGTGAAACAACAACGATAAAACGACAGGAGATACTATGGATAGCAGCACGATCATCGCGGTGGCATCGATTGTCACCGCCGGCATTACGACCGGTTTTGGAACCATGGCCCCGGCGTTGGCCGAGGGCAAGGCAGTCGCAACGGCGCTGAGTTCGCTTGCGCAGCAGCCCGACGCCTCTTCCACCATCACCCGGACGCTGTTTGTCGGTCTGGCGATGATCGAGTCCACGGCCATCTACTGCTTTGTGGTCTCGATGATTCTGATCTTCGCCAACCCGTTCTGGAACCACGTGATCGCCCAAGTGGCGGGAAAGTAAGCCATGCTTATCGATTGGTTCACAGTGGGTGCGCAAGCGCTCAATTTCATCATCCTAGTGTGGTTGATGAAGCGCTTTCTTTACAAGCCTATCCTCCACGCCATCGACGCGCGGGAAATGCGGATCGCCGCTGAACTCGCGGATGCCGACGCAAAAAAGGTTGAAGCTCAAAAAGAGCGCAACGAATTCCAACATAAGAACGAAGTGTTTGACCAGCAGCGCGCCACCCTCTTGGCCCAGGTTACGGACGAGGCGAAAGCCGAGCGGCAGCGACTCCTCGAAGAGGCGAGGAAGGCGGCCGATGCCTTGAGCGCCACACGGCAAGAAAAGCTGCGAAACGATGCCCATAACCTGAATCAAGCCATTAGTCGCCGGACCCAGCAAGAAGTGTTTACCATTGCGCGCAAGGCCCTGACGGATCTCTCCACGAAGAGTCTGGAAGAGCAGATGGTCGAAATGTTCACGCTGCGCTTGCGCAAGCTGGATGACGCAGCGAAGGAAGGACTCGCCCAGGCCCTTAAAACAGCGTCAGGTCCCGCGCTCGTGCGCAGTACGTTTGAGCTGCCTGCGGAGCAACGCGCGGCGCTCCAAAAAGCGCTCAACGAAACCTTTGCGGCGGACATTCGTATTCAGTTCGAGATTGCTCCTGCGCTGATCAGCGGGATCGAGCTCACCACAAATGGAAATAAAATGGCCTGGAGCATCGCGGATTACCTCACGTCGGTGGAGGAGGGCGTCGAGGAACTCTTGAAAGCCAACGACAAACGTGAAGAACCTAAGCCTGAAACAAAGCCCGAATGAATATGGAACCTGAGAAACTCGAGAACGTTTTTGACCGCCTGTTTGATGGAATAGGGCAGGTGAGGGACGCATACACGCCGCAACTGACATCACGAGAGGTGGGTACGATCACCAGTGTCGCCACCGGCATTGCCAAGGTGTCTGGTCTTCCTGGCGTGGGCTTTGAGGAATTGGTGGTCTTTCCAGGTGGCGTGTATGGCATTGCGTTCAACGTAGACGAGGATGAAATCGGCGTTGTGTTGCTCGGCGACTACTGGAATCTGCGTGCCGGCGACGAGGTCAAACGCACTGGCCGGGTCATGGACGTGGCGGTGGGCGACGGATTGCTGGGACGTGTGATCGACCCGCTCGGCCGGCCACTCGATGGCCGAGGGCTAGTGGATGCAAGCGACCGCCTGCCCACCGAACGCCCTGCTAAACCCATCATGGACCGCGCGCCGGTCACCGTGCCGCTCCAAACCGGGCTCAAGGTCGTCGACGCGCTCATTCCCATCGGGCGAGGCCAACGTGAGTTG
>JBBRJN010000452.1:0-2468 GCA_038219365.1 Kiritimatiellia bacterium
AGACAGGTTGTCGATCAGCAGGCTGTTAGAGGCGCCGAAAGCCCGTGAGTTCGTGCCGTCCCACACCGCTACGGCTCCCGGCGGCGGACGCGTGTTGTTCAACTTATCGATTGCCACGACGATCAGCGATCCGTTGCCCGACGCCTCGCCTGCATAGATCAACAGCTCGTACTCACTGCCCGCGCCGTAAAGGTTCACGCCGCCCGAACTCATAACCCGCACATAATAATATCCTGCGGGCAAAGGTGGCTCCCCGTTCAAATCCAGCGCGATCACTTCCGTAATTCCTTCCCCTGTACCGTTGGTGTCCTCTTCCGAAAGTCCCTCTACCGGCACCGGGGCAACGCCCGGCTGTGCGGAATAGAAAACCTGGACTTTCAGATCACTATTCGTTCCGAGCTGTGTCACCGTCACACCAAAAGAATAGCCCGACGGCGCGTAAAACATAGTCCAGTCCTGATCGGTGGCCGTGTGCAGATTATGCGTCTGCGTAATGCCGATCTCGAAGAGTGAGGCTTGTTCAGGCGTATCGTCCGTTTCGTAAGCGTCGGGTGCCACGACATTAACGAGCGTCTGGCAAGGCAAGGACAACTGACCCTCGTTGTCGGACGCGAAGAAGGTGCAGACGAATTCCCCCCCACAATCAAATCCGCTGTACAGCGTTTCGTACCTGCCCGAAGCCTCGTTCCACGCCAAGCTAATTTCTTGAAGGTCGCCGTCCCCCGTGTCATCCGGAGCCGTCACCAGACAAAACACATTGCCGATCCCACCGATATCGGCCACACCCGAAGCCCAGAGCAGCACATTGGAGGAAACGCCGATGACCGTATCCGGCGTCACCGCGTCGATGGTCGGCGCGTCCGCGCCGGTCATGAAAGCCGAACCCAAATAACAGCGCTTGGCCGGAACCTGGTCGGTTTTCGGCGCGTACACGCCATCGCCATCCCCGTCCAACAGCGAGCCTTGCTTCCTGCCGCTCGCGGCGAGGATTTTTTTCCGCGCATTATCGAAAGAACTCCAGACATCATAGCCGTTGAACACGTAATCCATAAACAGCCAAGAGAAACTCACCATCCCGCGGTTGCGGAAGGAGGCGCTCTGTTTTGTAGATGCGCTGGCAACGTTGATCCTTTGCGGTCCCGCCAAGGCAGGCAACCAATCGCCCGCCCCGTCGAAGTCCAGCGCGGTGACGACGCTCCCTCCAGCCGACTGGAACGTGTCCAGCAAGTCCTGCAGGTCGGCAGCCGACAGCGTCTCGGAAGCATTGAGCCGGAAACAACCGCTGGCCTCGCGGTCGCCGACCAAGTAGACGGTCAACCGATTCGCGCCGGCAGCCCAGTTCGTCACCGCAGACGCCAATTCAGAATAGGTCGGAGTCGCGCTCACCTCCGGCAGAGGATTCGTGCTCAGGTAGCGCAAGGCGCTGGCGGGCAGCCGGCGTTGCCGCAACGTCGCATACGCATAATCCGTCACGTTTGCTCTGGACTGCCAGTTGTCGTCATCGGCAGACCCGCCCGTCAGCACTATAACCCGCTCATTGAACCCGCTCTGCGTGACGTAACTCTGCTGCGGCTGCGAGACACTGCCCCAGAGGTCTTTCGCATAGTAGATGACCTTGTAGGTGCCAATCTCGTTGAAGCCGGCGTACTGGGCCTCGTAACGCTGCGTGGCGGCATTGAAGACCAACTCAAGTTGCGGCAGGTCGATCACCGGATTGCTCGGGTCAGGCTGGTGGCCCGGGGGCACGATCATACACCATACCCGCGCGATCACATAAGAAGACACAATGCCAGTGGCCCAGAACGTCACCGGCGTGTCGTCCGTCAACTGGACGCTCCCCGATACCTGCCCGATCTGGGGAATGTCTTTGCCCGCAACGAAACTCGCGCCGATGCCCTGAACGGCGGCATACTGACCATCCGCCGCATTACAGCTTCCGTTTCCATCGTCATCCATGCAGGCGGTCTGATAAGAGGCCATCACCGTTTGCGCGGACAAAAACGCCTCTCCCGCGCTCAGCCCCATCATCAATCCGGAGAAGAACGCTTCCGAAAAACTCACCAGACCGCCGGACACGAACACCGTCGGCTCCGCCGCTCCGCACGCCGCGACCACAATCCGGTTCGTGTGTCCCGGATACGCCAAACCGGGGATGAAACTGCCGGAGTTGCAACAGTCGATCACGAGCGTGACATCCATGCCCCACCGGTTCTGCAGGCTGGTCAGCCACCCGTTCAGTTCCGTTGCCGAAATCGTTTCCGTGGGGCTGAGGCGGAAGAACCCCTCGCCGGCGGCCACTCCGCCGTGATCGACCAGATACACAAAAAGCCGATCCGTATTGCCCACCCAGTTCGTAAAAGCAAAAGCCACGTTGGCCCGCGTCGAGAGCGCCGCGATGTCGTTCGTCAGTCCATCGCCGTCCACGTCCGTGCTGGTCACGGGGCTCAGATAGCGGATGTTCTCCCGTC
>JBBRJN010000453.1:0-2457 GCA_038219365.1 Kiritimatiellia bacterium
GGCTGAGGCCGTCGCGCTATACCGTCACCAAAGACGGGTTGGTGATTTTGGGTTCTGAAACCGGCGTACTCGATATCGACCCGTCAAATGTGGTGCGCAAGGGGCGTCTTCAGCCAGGCCGCATGTTCTTGGTGGACACGCAGCAGGGCCGTATCATCGACGACGACGAGATCAAGGCGGAGCTCAGTGCCAGCCAGCCGTATGGCGAGTGGCTCAAAGCGAACCTGATGAGCCTCGATACCTTGCCGGCGGCTGCGGGTGACGCGCGCCTGACCTTGACGGAGCATGCGCTCGCGGCGCGGCAGCGGCTGTTCGGCTACAGTGTCGAGGACCTCAAGATCACACTGGCCCCGATGGGACGTGCGGGCATTGAGCCTACGGGCTCGATGGGCAACGACGCGCCGCTGGCGGTGCTTTCCAACCGCCCGCGCCTGTTCTTCGACTATTTCCACCAGCTGTTTGCCCAGGTCACCAACCCGCCGCTCGACGCGATCCGCGAGGAACTTGTCACGTCGCTGACGTCGTACATCGGCAAGCAGGGGAACCTGCTCTCCGAAACGCCGGGGCTCTGTCACCTGTTGCGGGTGAAACAGCCGTTGATCACCGAAGCGGAGTTGCTTACGATCCAGTCGTCGGAAAACAGCGTGATACGCAGCGTGACGCTGCCGATCCTCTTTTCTTCCAAGGGCGATGGGCAAGCGTTGAAAGCGGCGCTGGACGCATTGTGCGCACAGGCTGAGGCGGCTGTGGCAGAGGACAAAACCTTCCTGATCCTTTCGGATCGCGCAGCGTCTCTGGAACGGGCTCCGATCCCCTCCTTGCTGGCGATTTCGGCCGTGCACCAGCACTTGGTCAAACGACAATTGCGTGCACAGGTGGCGCTGTTAATGGACACGGGCGAGCCGCGCGAAGTCCATCATTTCGCAGCCCTGCTCGGCTTCGGCGCGGATGTGGTCTGCCCGTACATGGCCTATGCGACGCTGCGCGATTTGAGCACGCGCAAGCTCTACCTTGAGGATGAGCCGGAGGATGCGTGCGCCCACTACGTCAAGGCCGTGAATAAGGGCATCCTCAAAGTGATGTCGAAGATGGGCATCTCCACGCTGCAGAGTTACCGTGGGGCGCAGATTTTTGAGATCGTTGGCATCAACAGCGATGTGACGGAGCACTCTTTCACCGGCACGGTTTCGCGTGTGGAGGGAATCGGGCTGGAGCAGGTTGCTGAGGAGGCGTTGCGGAGTCACGCAGCGTGCTTTGATGAGCCGGTGGCGGGTACGCCCGACCTGCCGGTCGGCGGCATCTACCAGTGGCGGCGTGACGGCGAGGCGCATCTCTACAATCCCGCCACGATCGCGCTGTTGCAGCAGGCGGTTCAGAAGGACGACCCCGAGGCTTTCAAGCAGTATGTGGAGCGTATCAGCGGCGAACAGGCCGATCTGTTTACGCTGCGCGGGCTTTTCAAACTAACAAAGGCCGCGCAGCCGGTGCCGTTGGAGGAGGTCGAGCCCTGGACGTCGATCGTGAAGCGTTTCAAGACCGGCGCGATGTCGTACGGGTCCATCAGCCGTCAGGCGCATGAGACGCTGGCGATCGCGATGAACCGGATCGGCGGAAGCAGCAACAGCGGCGAGGGCGGCGAGGCTTCTGAGCGTTTCCGCCCCGATCCCGAGGGCAATTGGCGCATCAGCATGATCAAGCAGGTGGCCTCGGGCCGGTTCGGCGTGACGAGCCACTATCTGGTCAACGCCCGCGAACTGCAGATCAAAATGGCGCAGGGCGCGAAGCCCGGGGAGGGCGGTCAGCTGCCGGCCGAGAAGGTGTATCCGTGGATTGCGGCGACCCGCATGTCCACGCCGTATGTGCAGCTTATTTCGCCGCCGCCGCACCATGACATTTATTCGATCGAGGACCTTGCGCAGCTGATCCACGACCTGAAGAACGCCAACCCCGATGCGCGCATCAGCGTCAAGCTTGTCTCCGAGGCGGGCGTCGGAACGGTGGCGGCAGGCGTGGCCAAGGGCAAGGCGGATCTGATTCTGATCAGCGGCTGGGACGGCGGCACGGGCGCCTCGCCGATGACGGCGGTGAAGCACGCGGGGCTGCCGTGGGAGCTTGGGTTGGCCGAGGCGCACCAGACGCTGCTGATCAACAAGCTGCGCAGCCGGGTGCGGCTCGAGTGCGACGGCAAGCTCATGAGCGGCCGCGATGTGGCCGTCGCCTGTCTGCTCGGCGCGGAAGAGTTCGGGTTCGCCACCGCGCCGCTCGTGTCGGTCGGCTGCGTGATGATGCGCGTCTGCCACCTCAACACCTGCCCGCAGGGCATTGCCACGCAGGACCCGCGCCTCAGCAAGAAGTTCAAGGGCAAGCCTGAGTATGTGGTCAATTTCATGCGGTTCATCGCCGAGGACTTTCGGCGCGTGATGGCGGAGATGGGCTTCCGGACCGTTGACGAGATGG
>JBBRJN010000454.1:0-2402 GCA_038219365.1 Kiritimatiellia bacterium
CTTTCCGGTCGGTGTCGCGCCTCTTCTGCCAGCGAGAAGATAGGTGTTCCCGACGAAAAGTTCGAGGAGCAAGAGAAGCAGTGCGAGCAAGAGGAAGAGTCCGGTCAGGTCGCTGCCCTGGCGGTAGGAACGGATCTGTGATTCTAGGCCCGCGTCGGTTTTAAGCACGGTGACAGTGGGGCGGGTGTTTCGGCTGAAATCGGTCAGGCTGGTCGTGAGAATACTGGGGATTTTGCTGGCGGATAGGCATGTGAGGTCGCTTTCGGCGGAAACGGGGTTGATGGCGATACAGCGCGGTGCAGCTCTTTCAGCGGTGAGGACGCCCGGCTGCCACGTGTCCGCAAGCACCGCTTCGCCTTTTTCCACAGGGACTTGGAACGGCGAGCCCGTGCTGTAGCTCAGGGCGATATGCGCATCGGTGGGGAAGCGTGCGGAGAGTCGCAGGAGCGAACCGCACGCCACGCCCGTGTTCTGCTGCGGGTCGTGGGCCGCATAGGTGAGCAAATGGATCATGGCGATCGGGAACGACTTCAGCTCGGGCCAGTTACAATAGTCGCGGCGGCACGAGAAGGCGCACGCGATGAAACTGCCCGCGCCGACTTTCTCTTCCGCCATCACGACGTGGCCGCGGCTCTCGGCCAGGACGACGGACGAAGGGGATAACTTCAACTCGTGAAGGCGCTGCCACTTGAGCAGGTCCATCTGCAACAGCGCGTTCAAGGCGTTCAAGGGGCCTTTGAATTGGAGCCCACTGAAATCGGCCTGCTGCTTGGAACCGAAGAGGTGCTGCAAGCGTTTGTCCTCCAAAGTCGCGAAGGTGTTCTCATCCACATCGGCACCTGCAAAGACGATCACGGTGCCGCCGTTGGCCATGTAGCGGGCGAGCCGTGTCGCGGCCTGCGCGTCCAGCGGCTGCGGGTTGGCCATGATCACGGCGTGGTACTTCTCCAGCTCTTTCGGCGCAAGCTCCTGAACGAACCCCTGCTCGGCTTGAATGCCGTTGAGCGACCCGCCGTCGCCTGGGTCGAGGGCCTGTTTCAAAAAGTAGTAGGGTCGTAGGCGGCTCAGGATATCCGACTCCAGCAGCAGCACGCGGATGTTTTCGCAGACGTTGACCGTAAAGGTGCGGCAGTTGTCCAGTTCCAGATTCCGGTCGGTGAGATTGACCGAGCCGCTGAGAAAGCCGGCCCGGTCCGGCACGGTGTCGAAGTGGCCCTCGATGGCTTCGCCTGCGGGAACGGTGACCGTGACGGTGTTGCGAACCTCGGTGCCGATGGTCAGGCTCACTTCCGTGTCGCGGGCATTCTCGCCGTGGTTCCGGAGGGTGTAGGGAATCGACAGGCGCTTGTTGACCATCTGTGGGCGGGAGGTGAGTTTCAGGCTTTCGACCGAGAGGTTCTCCAGCGTGCCGCTGATCGGCAGAAGGTAGATGCGTAAACCCTTCACGGCCTCAAGCGCCACCGGCTTCGAGGGTGCCTGGTTGCGTTGGAAGTCGGAGAGGACATAGATCTCCCGGTTGGGGTTTCCCTCGGCGGCCAGATCGCTAACGGCCTGTTTCAGGGCTGCGCTGTACGAGCCCGTGCCGCCGGTCACGCGGGCGGTCTCGAGTTGCTGCCTCACCCGTTGGCGCTTGCGCGTCATCGCCAGTCCCTGACGCCCCGACACGAACACGAGGGCAGCGCCGTCTCCTTCGGAAAGCGTGTCGATAATCTCTTCTGCCTTTTGTGTGGCCAGTTCGAAAGCGGTCGCGCCCGAGCCGATTTTGCGGTCCATCGAAAGGGTGTAGTCGAGGATGATGACCGCATTCGTCTTGGCCGCCAGCGCGTAGGGCATGCTTTGGAAGAGCATGCGGGAGAGTGCGAGCGCCAGGCAGAGCAGCGCGAGGGTCCGGATCAGCAGAAGGAGGATCTCGCGCAGCCGCCGGCGGTGAGCCAGATAACGTTTGCGCTGCTGGAAAAACTGCAAGGTGGAGAACGCCACCTTGGCTCTGCGGCGACGAAAAAACAGGTGGAGCAGCACCGGCAACGGCGCTGCCAAGAGACCCCATAAGAAAATTGGATTGGCGAATTCCATAGCAAGATGGATGTGGAACGATTGAAGAGTGAGAATCTTTCGCGCAGAGGCCGCAGAGGTTAGCTGTTGGATGGGGTTGTGGTGGTGCCTGAATCGGGAAGCCCGTTGACCAGACGTTCGATGTTGCCTTTTAAGAATTCTCCTCCGAAGTTGATGAGCAATCCGGGCCCAAGTTCTTTGTGAATTCGCAATGCAGCATCAACGATCACGCCGCTTATCGCATTAATATCCATGACTGTTTCTCCTTTGCGCTCTCTGCGTTCTTTGCGCGAACCCATCAGAACAGTTTTTCCCGCTTATGGAAGTAAGCGAGCAGGGCGCGGTCAAAC
>JBBRJN010000455.1:0-2362 GCA_038219365.1 Kiritimatiellia bacterium
TTCGACCTGTCGCGCGGCGGCACGGCCGGCACCGTGATGAACGTCTCGGGCGGTGCCGTGGTCTCGTTGGCGAAGCTGCGCGTGAACGGCGGCGGTATCCTCTCTGTCACCAGCGGCAGCACGCTCGCGCTCCGTTCCACATCCTCGGCCAGCAGCGGCAGCGTCTACTTCGACAACGCGAACCTCACCACCTACGCCCCGCTGGGTCAGCCGAGCGAGTGGTTTCACAACACGCCCAAACTCTACGTCAAGTCCGGCGGCCTGACGGCTAACGTGCCTTCGTCACAGTACGCCTTTCTCGCAACGCCTCCCCAGGCCGATCCCGCGAGCCCCGGCGGCACTCTCACCAAGACCGGCAACGGCACCCTCGCGCTCTACAATGCCGAGATGCCCATTTCCGTCAACGCCGGCACCCTGCGCCTGATGGGCGCACACCTCTCCACCAACAAAACCGCGAAGACCATCTCCGTGGCGGCGGGCGCGTCCCTCGAGCTGGCCGCGCCCCATGCGGCCGAGGCGGATACGCTCGCGTTGACCGGCGACACGGGAATCAACCTGACGGTTCCCGACCTGGCGGCCCGCACGGAACTCTGGAAGGTGAACGGCGCGGCGATCGCCCGCAGCGATGGGGCGCTCGAGTTGGCGATCGCGTCGGGGGCGAGTGCCGGTTCGGTCTTCATGATGCGCCCGGTCAGCACGACCAACGCCTGGCAGGCCTCCTTCTCGCTGGCCGCCGTGGCGGGACGGGCGTACGGTACCCAGGGCGACGGCGTGGCGTTCGTGATCCAAAACGACGCGCGCGGCACCTCCGCCTACAGCACGAACGGGCTCTCCGGCTTCGGCTACGCCGGCGGTGCCACGCCGGTCACCAACTCCTTCGCGCTGGCGCTGGACATCACCAACCGCCGGCTGATGTGGGGCACGAACGGCGTCTTCACGGCCCAGACCTACGACCTCTCCCTGCTTCCCGGTTTGGGCGCGGACATGGACAAAACCTTCTTCTCCGTCAGCTACGACGGCACCGGAACGGTCACCTGCATGCTGACGCGCAAGGGCCTGCAAAACCTGACGTTCACGTTTGCGGCCAACCTTCAGGCGCTGACCGGCGGCACACAGGCCAATCTGGGCTTCACGGCGGGCAACACGGCGGGCCGCAACGAGGAACACCTCGTCCGCGACGTGTCCTTCGTCAACGGCTCGTCCGCCGCCTCCAAATCCTACGTCCAGTACGGCGGCAATGTGTCGCTGGGTGCGGGACAAACGCTGAACGTGGCGATCAACCCCGCGCCGGCGCAGAACGGCTTCGGCCTCGGTACGCTCACCTATGCCAACGGCAGCGTGCTGAACGTGAGCCAGCCAACCTCCGCACCGACGACGCCCGCAGCCACACTAGCTGACCAGAGCATGTGGAAGCTGAACGGCAAGGCGAACTGGAAGACCGACGGACGGCTGGCCGTCTCCACCAACGCGAACGGTAGCAACGGATCGGCTTTTACCACGAACTTCTACCCGATCACGGGCTCGTGGGTCGCGCAGTTCGGGTACGATATCGGGCTCAGCTCCGTGCCGCCCGCCGACTACGTCACGTTCGCGATCCAGAACGCCTCGCCGGCGAGTACCGCGACGACGCCCAACCCCGGGTTCGCGATCATGTGGCGCTATTATGAGGGGAACAACCATTATACGCAGGTCAAGATGTATACCAACAATGTGATGCAGATCGCGTCGACGAACATCACGCCGGTTGACCTGGTCTTTGGTGGTCACGCCAATATGACCGTTGCTTACGATGCGGCGGCGAAAACCGTTACCGTCATCACGTCACAGGCGGCGGGTGCCATCACCAACGTTTTCACCGGCGTGGACATGGCGACGGTCGTCGGCTCAGCCACCGCCTACCTCGGTTTCGGTGCCTCCACCGGCGGACTCAACGCGGAGAACATCGTCAGCGATTTCTCCTTTGCGGCCAGCGGCACCGCGTCCGACACGTCGTGGCAGCGCGGCTACTTCGCGGTCGGCTCCGCCAGCGGTAGCGGCACGCTGGTCAAACGCGGCAGCGCGGCCTTGGGCGTGCAGGACGGACCCGACAACCCCTTTACCAACGCCACGGTGCGCCTGGACGAGGGCGGGCTGGTGCTGCGTAAGCTCGTGAGCGAGCCGGTCACGCTGGGCGACGATTTCTACCTGAGCCAGAAAGCCACGTGGGCACCCGGCGGCGCATTGCAGACCATGGCGAATTACGGAAGCATCTCGGGCAACGGCGTCACCGCCAAGCGCCATGTCGTGTCCCAGCCGTGGACCGCGCGCTACACCTTCTTCGTCGGTGCGCGCGGCGGCGGCGCGGCGGACGGCTTCTCCTTCT
>JBBRJN010000456.1:0-2324 GCA_038219365.1 Kiritimatiellia bacterium
CCGAAGAAAGGGCTCGACACCTTGCTCAGCGCCTGCGCCCTGCTCATGAAACGCGGCGTGCGTTTTACGTGCGTCATCGCGGGAAGCGGCCCCTGCCTGGATGACCTCAAGCGCCGCAGCGAGAGGCTGGGCCTCGCTCAGTCCGTAATCTTCATTGGGTGGCAGTCACAAGAAGAGACGCGCTCGCGACTGATGGACGCCACGGTGCTCGTATTGCCGTCGCGCCGCACACGTAACGGGGACCGCGACGGGATCGCAAACATTCTGCTCGAAGCCATGGCCTTTGGAACAACGGTGATCACCACCACTGCCAGCGCGGCCGGAGAAGTGATCACCGATAACGTCAACGGTCTGCTCGTGCCGCCCGACGATCCCGTAATGCTGGCTGATGCGATCGCCAAAGCCCTCTCGTCGAAAGAGCTGATTATCCGCCTCGCAAAAGCTGGCCGCAATACCGTGGAAGAGCTGTTTGATGGGTCGAAAAACATCGCGCAGCTTGAGCAGTTCTTTATGCGGGCAACGTCACATCCGGAGTAGCGGCCCCGCCCCACGCCGCCCGCACCATGCGCAGCGACTCCGCCAGTTCGGCGGCGGTCACTTCAGGCGCAGGCTCAAACACCTTGATGACCGCATCGTTGCCATAAAAGGCAAAGGCATCGAAGTCGATCATCCCTTTGCCGGGCGGCAGGTGGTCGTTCATGAGAGGCAACGCATCATGGATGTGGACACCCCGCGTAAAGGGCAACAGGTCGTGAGCAGCCTCGACATGCCGTATCCAGCCCAAGTTCTCGCGCACCTGGCCGTGCCCCAAATCATGCCAGTATGCCAGCGCAGGCGTATCGAAGCGCTGCTTCAGCATCAGCATCTCCCGCTCGTCCGGGAACGCTTCAATCGACGGCAGATTCTCTAGGCACAACGCCACGCCCGCCTTCTCGAACTTCGGCAACAGCGCGTCCAGCGACAGGCAGAAGCCGTCAAAATACTGCCCAACGCGCGCCGTCCGGCGGCGCAGCGCCTTGGCTAGCACCCGCTGGTATCGGAGTCCCTCGGGCGAGCCCTCCTGCTCCAACGCCTCGACCAACGTGCGCGTGTGAAGCTCCCCGAAAAAGGATTTTAAAAAGACCCGTCCCGCATGCAGAACCACCGCGCGCGCGCCCATCGACTGGGCGAATGTCAGCGTGCGCCCGAGCAGAATGGCGGCCATGGCCCTCTCGTCCTCATCGAGCGACGCCAGCAGGTAGAGCTCGGGATAACCGTGGGGCGCCCCCACCGGAACGGGGCAATACGCGTGAACGCTGCCGACCGTCGTGACACCTGCCTGAACCCGCCTCCGGATGCCCGCGGCCAACTCGTCGGTCGTGTGATAGCCAAGTTCCAGCGCATCAAACCCCAGCGCGAGAATCTCGTCGACCACAGCCTCGCCTTCTTCGTGCCGCCGCACGTTCCAATTTGTCGACAGTGCAAATTTCATGGCCAGGACCTTACGAGGGGCGTTGTATGAGCGTCATGAATTCCTGGCGTGTGGCGGGATCGTTACGGAATGACCCGAGTACCACGGAGGTGGTCATCACCGAGTTTTGTTTCTCCACGCCGCGCATCATCATGCACAAGTGGCGGCACTCCATCACCACGCCCACGCCCTCGGCCTGAGCCTCTTCCAGCACGGCTTGCGCCACCTGTTCGGTCAGCCGCTCCTGGATCTGCAGCCGCCGCGCGAAACAGTCCACGATCCGCGCGATCTTGCTGACGCCGAGAACCTTTTCCTTGGCGATATACCCCACATGGCACCGCCCATAGAACGGCAGCAGATGGTGCTCGCAGAGGCTGTATATTTCGATGTCCCGCACGATGATCATGTGGTTAAGGTGCGCTTGAAAAACCGCACCGTTCAAAACCTGCTTCGGCGTTTGCAGATATCCGCTCGTGAGGAAAGTCAGCGCCTCTGACACGCGTTGCGGCGTGAGCTTCAAGCCCTCGCGCTCCGGATCTTCTCCGAGCTCTGCCAGCAGCTCCCGGACCAGTTCGGCGATTCGCGTCTTGTTGACCGGTTTTTTCTTCATGTGTTTTACTGTACCTGCCCGTGCGCCTAAATTCAAGCCGGGAGTGCGGTTTACGCTTGCCGATTGTTCTGACCCGCGCTATCGTTACGACATGTCGTACGGTTTTATAATCCTGCTTACCACAGGTGTAGCCGGACTCATCGCCGGCGCGGGAACGCACACCTTTTTGGCCGCCGCCGTCTCTGCCGCGTGTGCCGTCTGGCTTTTCCAAAACAGAAGTCCGACGGCCCAATCCCTCTACGCCAACCTCGACCCGCAGAGCCC
>JBBRJN010000457.1:0-2324 GCA_038219365.1 Kiritimatiellia bacterium
GCAGTTCGACCGTGCCCTGCGAGAGGGTCAGGCCCGTGGCTGCAACCGCGCTGGAGCCGAGGATCAGCGTCGCGCCAGAGGCCGTGGTGACCTCAAGTCCGTCCGTGCCGTTCAGGGCGGTGTTCAGCGTGTGCGTGCCAGCAATCACGTTGACGCGGGGCGTCGCGCCGTTGGTGGCCAGCGTCAGGCCGCCGGAGCCCGCGAGGGTGTAACCGTAGGTGCCGTTGTTGAAGAGCAGGCCGCCGATGGTGCGCGTTGCGGCGATGTTGACCGTGGCGGGATTGGTGATGGCAAAGCCGAAGAGAGGCAGGACACCGGTGCCGTCCGGAACGCTGCCGGTGTTCCAGTTGGCGCCGACGCCCCAGTCGCCGCTGACCTTATTGCCCCAGACCGCGCCGACGCCGCCGGAGGTGCCGGAGAGGGTGAGCGTCACGCGATGGTTGGCCGCGTCATTCGCAAAGACGTAGGAGACGCCGGATTGCGGGTTGCCGAGCGAAAGCAGGGACACATCGCCGCCGAGCGTGCCGGCATAGGTGAAGAGCGTGTAGGTACCGGGTTCGGCAAAGGGCAGGCCGGTACCGGCGTAATAGAGGTTGATCACCGTGTTGCTGAGAACGAGGCCGCCCGCTGCGGTCACGCCGATGGTGTCGTTCGCGCCCGCGCCGAAATCGACATTGAGCGTGCCGGGTGTCCCGGCGCTGCCGAGGACGAGGGCGTTCAAGGTCTGCGCCTTGACAGCGTATGTACCGAAGCTGAGCAGGCGTCCGTCCATCACGAGTGAAACCGCGGCGGGCAGCGAGCCCTCGATCACGAGGCCCGCGAGTCCGGAGAGCGCCGGAACGCCGGTGCCGGCGAAGTCGGGTGCGGCGACCACGGTGTTGACAACCATCACGCCGTTGGCGGGGCCGGAGAGGGCGATGTCGCGGTGCAGCGTGATGGTACCTGCGAACAGGACCGCGCCGGTGGTCATGCCGAGGGTGACGCTGTCGCCTTTGTTGAAGACCTCGATATCGTGGCCGACGTAGCGTCCGTTGCCGTTCGCGATGATCGCGAGGTCATCCGAGGCGGCGGTGGCGGCGTCGCCGACCACCACGGCGTTGGTCAGCAGGTTATAGCCGAGTGAGCCGCCGGTGGCGGTATAGGTGCGACCGTTGAAGGGGTTGGTCCAGCCGCTGAGCGTGCCCCAGTCGTCTTCCGAGAGAAGGAGTGTGCCGTTGCGCAGGACGGTGGTCCCGGGGTAGGCGCGATTCATGTCGGTATCGGCACCGGCGGAACGGATTTCGAGGGTGCCGAGACCGGTTTTCAAAAGCATGGGGGCGCTGGCCATGCCGTTGGACTGTCGGGCGCGGAGCAGTTGGCGGAGCGAGAGGGTGTTGCCGTCGGCCACGTCGAACGCCGCGTTGTTTCCGAACGCGACCGTCCAGTCCGAGAACGTGACCGTGCCACCTGCGGCGACGGCAACGGAGGGTAGGCCGGAGCCGTACAGGTTGATGCGGCGGGCGATGGTGCCGGGGGCTGTGAAACGGAGCGCGACCGGGGTACCGTCTGACGAGAACAGATCCCAAGACCCGGGTGTGACGGGGAGTGCGGGAAGCGCGACGGTGCCGCCGTAGAGGTAGGCCGCATTGAAGCCGTTGGTGAACGCGGCGAGGGTGAGGGTGCCGGAGCCGCTTTTGACGAAGAGTCCGTTGCTGACGATGCCGATGGGCTGGGAGAAGGTCAGGGTGCCGTCATTGTCCACCGTGAACGCGGAAACGGCGGTGACCGGCGCGGAGACGGTCCAGGCACCGGGCAGCGGCTGGGAGACGGGGCCGGCGAGGGTGAGCGCGTTTCCGGAGAGAGTGGCGGTCTCCGTACCGAGAAGCTGAAGGCGGCGGGCCAAGAAGCTGCCGGTGAGGTCGTTGGCGGAATCGGTGCTCAGGCGCAGCAACACGCTGCTACTGCCGCCTGCTGCGGGCGAGGCACTGTTCCACCACGTTGCGGGCGCACTCCAGTTTCCGGACGCGGTCTGGATGGAGACCTTTTCGGGTGGCTGTGCCGCGAGGCTGCCGGGGCCCGAGAAGATGCCGGACGCATGGGAGGCATCATACGTGGTGCCGCCGGGAACGGCCGAGCCGTCGAGCGTGACCAGGGTGGTCGCAGCTACACCGCTGTGGGACAGGGCTACGGATGCTCCTGTCGCAAGGGCGAGTGTCGAGTCGCCGCCGAGTGCGCGGCAAGGTTGGGCGGCGGAGGGCGGAGCGAAGCGCACGGCGTCGAGCAGGGTCGTGCAATCGGCCCAGCCGTGGTCGGCTTCGCCCGCGACGGTGAGCGTGTAGGACCCG
>JBBRJN010000458.1:0-2245 GCA_038219365.1 Kiritimatiellia bacterium
GTACGGGATCGGATCGGGCACGCGCTGTTCGGGATACCAGAAGGTCAGACCGACCAGACCGCTCCCTCGCTCGACGGAGAAGGCCGCCGGCGCATCCTCGTTGCCTTTATCCACCGTGATCCTGAACAAGGCGCTGTGAACCACGTTTGACGGCGAATAATCGCCCCGCAGCGTAACCCCCTCGCGCACGACCACGCGGGACGCGATCGTGTAGGCACCGACCGGCAGGAAGACGGTGCCGCCGCCCGCCTTGGACACCCGGTCGATCACCGACTGCAAGGCAGGCGCGGCGTCTGCCTCACCCTTTTCCAGCGGAGCGAACACCTCGCAAGCAATCACAAGATCGCGCGTCGGGAACAGCGTCTTCACCACCTGCGGGGCCGCCCACGCGGACGTGGTCGCAAGAACAAGAACGTACAGCATGCGTCTCATCGTAATCCTTCCGCTGAAGCGGTTTTCCCGCTTCTTCATTTCTGTGATCGGATTTGTATCGCGCGTTTTCGTTGGACAAACATACGGACTCCGCATAACGATTCTCACTCCCTGACAATTTTAACCCCGTCCGGCGCAGATATCTCGCTCTTGATGCTGCCGTCGGCCTGCCGCTCGTGCCGCACCTTGATCACGCCCAGCGGCGTCGGAAAGCTGCCCTCGGCCCATTGCAGATCGCCGAGGAAGGGCTTCACGCGGACGGTCTTGCAGCCCACTTCCGCGACTTGGATGCCGAGTACGTGTTCGATGAGCCACGCGGCCGGGCCCGACGACCAGCCGTGGCAGAGGCTGTGCCGAAACCCTTTGTAGCAGAACTCGCCATAGTCGCCGTGGATATCCTTCTTGCCCGCCACGGGCAGTTCATCGATGCGGAACGCGTTATTCGTCCACGCCACGTTGAAATCCTCCCAAAAACTGGTCGCGCCCATATCGAGCATGCCACCCCAGTAGTCACGCACGGTGTCGATGCCGCGCTGCACATCGCCCGCCTTAACCATTGCCTCCAGCATATAGTATCCATAGAAGGTCGAAACGCCCTGCACGCCGTCTTTTGCCAGCAGCGCGTTCATCGCCTTGGCGTCCGAGAGTCCCGAGAGCGCCAACAGCGCCGCAGCCTGTTTGCTTCCCTGGGGCGACGGCACGTACAGACGCAAACGCGCCGCGCCGTCTTTGCACTGCGCAGCTAACTGCGCGTCGCCCAGGGCAGCGGCGAGCCGCACGCCGTCCTCGAAGGTCATGAGCATCAACGCCTGCATGCCCGCATCCACTGCCGGGCGGTTGTGCTGCGTCGGCCAGTCGAGGAATCCGCTCGGCAAGGCGCAGCGGTTTTCCGCGTTGATGTATTTCATCAGGTTTGTAAAGACGGCGGCGAGGTACTCGTGATGGCCCTTGAGGTAGGCGAGGTCGCCGGTGTAACGGTACCAGTCGTGCTGGCAGCGGATCCACCAGAGCGTGTAGGAGGGCATGCCGTTCATCCACTTATCGGCGGGCGTGGTCGCGCGCATGTAGTCGAGCGAGGCGGTAAGCACCTCCTGTTTGCCGAACACGGCCATCAGGGACATGACCTCGGGATGCATGTCGCCCATCCAGACCAGACGGTCGCGCTTGATGCCGTCCCAGATAAAGTCCTGACAGCAGAGGTGCAGCGTGCGGGCAGCGGTCGCCCAGACCGCATTCAGCCGCTCATCACTGCTTGTGAACGAGCCGAGCTGCTGCATGGACCGCATCAGCGAAACCGCACGGATCGACTCCAGGCTCAGCACGCCCTTTGACACGAGATCAACCCGCGCGAAGCGGAAGCCGGAGTTTCCGGTTTCGCGCGTGCCGAGCCACGGCAGGTCGATCACCCCGTCGCGGATGGCGTGGTCATTACACGCGCCGCGCTCGCCGAGTTCAGCCATGGCCTCGGCCACCGACTCGCCGAAGCGTACGCGCACCTTCACGTCCTTGCCGCTCGGCCCGCCCGAAGCGAGCTGGATGCCGCCGTGCAACTCCCACCCGAAATCAACCAGCACCGAGGCGGGCGCGCCGTTATTCTCCAAGCGACAGCCAGAGCCGGCTAAAAAAAGGCCTTCTGGCACTTGGCCGTGACGTTGAGCGAGCAGGATTTCCGCTCCCGACACAGAAGAGGTGGCCGAATTCATCGAGGTCCACACCACGCGTGCCGGCATCACGAACGCCCGCGTGCGCGGGTCAGACGTTTCGCGCCCCCCTTGAGCCAGAGAACAACCAGCCACTGCCGCAAGCATCAAAC
>JBBRJN010000459.1:0-2238 GCA_038219365.1 Kiritimatiellia bacterium
AGCGGTGCGATCGGCGCGGTGATGCCAGCAGAACGTATTTCCGCCAACTGCGCAGCCAGAACCGCCGTGTTCACCAAGTCTGTCTTGGTGAGCAGAATGAACGGCTCCGCCCCGCCTTCCATCACCATCACGAGATAGCGCTGTAACCGATTCAGATTGAAATCCAAGTGGCATGACTGAACGATCACCACGTAGTCCACATTCGCCGCTATCATCTGAAAACCGCTGCTGTTCCCAACCGACTTTCTGCGTAGCGACGTTCTTCGTTCCAAAAGCGTGTGGACAACCCCGATGCCGTCGCCTGTCCGATTCTCAAGGCACACCCAGTCGCCCACACACGGCAACTCGTGTGACAGGTGATGCGCGTGCAAAAAACTGCCGGGCAGCTTGGCTCTGAAAGGACCGGTCTGGTCCATAAGCAATAACTGGTCACGATCGACAGCCGCAACCCGGGCGATCGTATCCGTTGGTTTACATTCTACCCTTTGCTCAAACCAGTCGCTCCACCCCAACGCATTCAATTCACAATGCTGATTTTTCATTTATCCCCATTCAAGGAGGCGCAGCCAGGCTCGTGGCGTAACGAAAACGTGCGGCGCGTCAGCGCATCAGCAGGCCACCCGTCAAATCGAGCGTCGTCCCCGTCATATAGCTGGAGGACTCCGACACCAAGAACGCAACCACGCTGGCGATTTCTTCCGGCTGTGCAATTCGGTTGAGGGGTATCCGCGAAAGATACTGTTCTTTGCGCGCTTCCCATATCTTTGCGATCATCTCGGTCATCACCATGCCTGGCGCAATGGCGTTGACGTTGATGCCTTCTTTGGCCGTCTCACGCGCGATCGCCCGTGTCATCGAGACCACGGCACCCTTGCTTGAGTCGTACGGAAGATGCCCGGACGTTGAGCCGAGAAAGGCCGCCTGTGAGGCGATATTCACGATCTTGCCCTTCGCCTGACGCGCACGCAACCGCTTGACCAACTCACGGCAGGCGACAAAACACCCGGTCACATTGACCTGAAACGTATAGTTCCATTCCTCGACCGAATAGCCAGTCAGGGGGCCCTTCGGCAGGTACGCCGCATTGTTGACGAGAATGTCCACCGGCCCGAGCTTCGCCTCGACCTCATCGAACATCGCGATGATCTGCTGCTCGCAAGCCAGATCTGCGGCCACTGCGATGGCATCGGTTCCAAAGCGCTGGCGGATCTCCCCGACTACCGCCAGCGCGTCATTCACGAAGTCCAATCCCTTGGCGTCGTTCTTCAGGTAATTGATGACGACCTTCGCACCTTCAGCCGCCAGCGCAAACGCGATCGACTTGCCCACACCGCTGGACGAACCGGTAACAATGGCCACCTTGTCTTTGATCTTCAAATCCATAATGAAAACTCCCCTACGGCGTCAGAACCACGCGCAGCGCATCGCCCGTCTCCATGAGCGTGATCGCGTCCTTAAAACTCTCAAACGGCAACGTGTGCGTCACCAGGCGTCCGGCCGGGAACGTGCCCGCCGCGATCAGCGCCACCGCTTTCGCCACATGCGCAGGCGTCGAATCGCTCGTGCCCACCACGCGCAGTTCGCCGTAATGGATGGGTCGGCTGTCGACATTCAGCATGCTCTTGCCCGCCGGAAGCGAGGCAAAGAGGCAGACCGTTCCGCGTTTTCGAACCAGTGTCATCGCCTGCTCCTGCGGCAATGCCGCGGGCGCCGCCACGATCACCACGTCCGCTCCGATGCCGCCGGTGGCGTCTTTAACAATCTGCGCCAAATCCTCGGCCGCCGGGTTGACCAGACGGTCAAAACCGAACGCTTCGCACTTCGACAGCCGGGCCGGATTGATCTCCGAAAGGATGATCGTCTTCGCACCGTACTCGCGCGCCACAACCGCGTTCAGGATGCCCATCGGCCCGGCGCCCATCACGAGCACCGTGTCGCCCTTCTGCACCTGGCTGTTCTCACACGAGTTCACCGCACAGCTCACCGGCTCCGCCAGCGCCGCATGCAGCGGCTTTAGGCTAGCCGGCACTTTAATCACGTGACCGCCGCGCACCGCCAGTTCGGGAATCACGACAAACTCCGCCATGCCGCCGTCGTAGCCGAAACCCATCGGACGGATGTTCGCGCACAGGTTACGCCAGCCACGCGCACAGTAGGCACAGGTGCCGCAGGCCACCGAAGTCGCCATCACCACGCGCTCGCCAAGGGCAAAGCCCGCACCGGCGCGATTCTCGACAA
>JBBRJN010000460.1:0-2227 GCA_038219365.1 Kiritimatiellia bacterium
CGTTCACGGCCGCGGCGGCTGCGGCGTCGGCCACTTTGCCGATATTGGCGCAGAGTTTGATCGGGGCATGGTCCAGCGTCGCGGAGGGTAAGTCGATCAATCCGCGCAGGGCGGTTTTGTGGGACTGCAAGGCCGCTGCCAAGTTGTCGTACTCGCGCTGAATGTGCGGCACCGCATTGATGAAGACCCGGCCGGCCAAGCCGTCGACGATGAGTTGGTCGCCGTTGTGAATGGCCTTCGTCACATCCGGGGCCTGAATCAACATGGGAATGCCGCGCGAGCGGGCGATGATCGTGGCGTGGGCGGTTTGTCCTCCTTGTTCGACAACCACCCCGCGGAGGGTCTTCTCGTCAAGCTGCACGATGACGGAGGGCAACAATTCGCGGGCAACAAGCACGGTCCCGTTGGGGAACGAGGGGATCTTGGGTCCATCGTCCTTGGCCAACGCCTGCTGCAGGCGATTTCCGACATCCACAAGGTCTGCCGCGCGCTCCCGGAAATAGGGGTTGGTCAGGCGGGCAAACGCGGCGGCCAGCGTGTCGATCGCGCCGTTCAAGGCGGCTTCGACATTCAGCCTGTTTGTCGTGATCAGCGTGCTGACCTCCTCCCGCAAGGAGGGGTCATGTAGGAGGGCAAGATGGGCGTCGAAAACCGCGGCTTCACGTGTGCCGCGGTCCCGCCCGATCTTCTGCTGCAAGTCCACCATTCTCGTCTCAGCCGTGATGACGGCGGCATCGAAACGCGCGATCTCTTTGGAGAGCTCGCTTTCCGCGATCGTGCGTCGCGCGACGGCCGCGCCCTCCGAGCAGTCGCAGACCACTGCTGTCCCGTGAGCCACGCCAGGGGATGCCACATCGCCAAAAATCATCGCGGGGTGTCCGGCATTCACGGCTTTACGCCTTCGCCTTGCGTCCACAACTGATCGATGAGCTCCACGGTGCGGCGGGCCAGTTTCCAGCCGCCTTCCGCGGCAATGGGGTTGCTGGCCGGCATGGAGCCGTAGCCGCCGCCGGCCATGGAGCGCGTGCTTGGCACGTAGGTTCCCGGGCCCGCCAACTGCACGAGAAACGTCTGCACGGCCTTGCTGCGGGCTTTGATGTGAACGCCGAAATCCAGGTAATACTCGAACGGGTTCGAGGCAAAGACCATGTCGCCGAGCCGGACGACGTGCAGTTCGATCGTCTGGGTGGGTTTTGTTTTCTGCTGGTTGAACCGGAGGACCACGCCCTTGAACCACATCATGCGCCGGTGGGCGTAGGTCGCCGGCACATACCAGCGCGGCTCCTTTTTAAGTTCCGGACTGGCGTCCAGCTTGCGCGTTTCCTCTTCGTAGCGCACCCGCAGGGCTTCCGCCTCCCGCTCGGCCACCTGCACGTCCGCTTCCGTGAGGGCGGCCAGGGGCAGCTCCAGCGTTTCGACAAGATGCATGAGGACCGGTGCCTGGACGGGGGCCTTTTCAATGTGCCGCAATGTTCCCTCCACAGCGTCCGAAAGGCGCTGCGCGATCTCCTGCCGGGCCGAGCGCCCCTTCAGTTCCAGCATCCGCTCGCTGGCGCGCTTGTCGAAGAGCAGGTGGGGCGACTGATCGCCGGCCGCGCTGCACTGGGCCAGGACGAACAGCTTGTCGCCCAGCCGGCGGCGCAACTCGGTGCGGGTGTCGTGCCAGTAATCGGCGCTGAGCAGATAGCCCTGTTCCCCGCATTGGGACGGGCAGGGGACGTTGACAACCAGGCCCGTCAGTGCGCCCTTCAGGTCGCGCGTGGCCATCAGGTTGACGGTGTGATCCTCGTAGCCCTCGATGTGGATGAAGTCGGGCGCGTCGGTGTTTCCGTACATGGTCGAGGCGCCCGATTCATGGACCCAGCGCCGGTTGCGGCCGACCACGGCGAAGCCCTGACCGTAGAGGAGCTCGCCGGGCTGGCGCCCCTGCCAGGCCTTCAGGATGGCCTTCGCGAGCTGCTCAGCGGCGAAGGCGACATAAGCGTCGGGCGGCATGAGGGGGTCCATCTTCACGCCGAGGGGCACGGAGGTGTGGCCCGCGCCTGATTGCGGGAGGCGGCATTCCGGCGCGGTGTGCGTGTGGGTGGCGTGCAGGACCACCTTGAGGGGGTCGAACTCCGGCTTGCCCGCTTTCAGCAAGTCGCGCACGGCCTCGCGCAGGGCGTCGGGAATGCTGACCACATCGCAGCTCACGAAGAGGGCGTGATCGGCGCCGGAGTCGAGCGCC
>JBBRJN010000461.1:0-2222 GCA_038219365.1 Kiritimatiellia bacterium
GGGAAAGTTCCTACCCGGGTCCCTCTTTATTTAGGCTCCGCAGCAACCCGGTAGAAGGCTCGAACTAGCCCCGGCGCCGCGTCTGTATAGGTGTTTAACGGCGGCGTGGCGACCACGTTGCTGGCGATGCTGGTACTGAACCCCGAGGTCAAATCTGTCGACCGATAGACCGAGTACGTGCGATGGGTCCAACTGTTCCACGTCACCATGCGCTCGGCGGGGTTGACGTGAAAACGCAACGAGAGCGGCACGTGGACCGAGGCCTGCGGATCGCCGAACAGGTTGATGCCAAAGAGGCACCAGCGGTAGGGCATGTTACTGCCGGAGGTTTCGACGCTGCCCAAGAGGTCCTGCTTGGCGAGCTGGTGCGCGACTCCGATGTGGGTCTGCTCATTCGCCAGCAGCCGGTCAAAAAAACGCTTTTGAAACTCTCCGCTGTACCTCGCTTCAGCAGTCTGGTCGTACCATCCCTCGCGGGAATTGGCCAGCACGGCGAACGCGCCGTGCGTGTTATGCTTGACCAACTCCTCGGCAATGCAGTCGCCCAGTCCGAAGTTGTTGTCGAACGATCCCGTGTTGCAGGCCGTGCTATAGAGCAGGAAGGGCGAGGCGTTGGTGAGACCGTCAAGGTCCGGCACGGTGAGTCGCAGCGCGGTCGTATCGTACCCGTACTCGGTGCCGTGCCCGAAGTGCGCCACCAGCAGCGGCGAGCGGTTCAGCGCGGCGAGCGCGTCAGACGCGGACCACACGGCGTAGAGCTGCGGACGGTCGTCGAGCCAGGTCACGGGGCAGAAACTGTTGGTGAATGCGGGTAGCAGCGTGTCGAGCGCTTTGCCGCCCTGTGCGTTGCCGTTTTCCAGGCATTCGCCCGCAAAACAGGCTCGGAAATGAGAGACGGGCACTTGTTCGCCGGCCAGACAGTTCGCAACGAAATGGGTGACCTCCGCAGCCGTCGCTACGGGCGCGCGGCCGACGCAGACTTCTGGCAGCAGGTCCACGTCGCCACCGGTCTCGCCGTCGTTGGGTTCTCCAAAAATCGAGTTGCCGTTGTGGTCCCAAGAGCCGTCCAGGCAGGCGAAGTAAAGATCCGCTGGCATATAGTTATAGGTCATGCCCGAGCAGCGGGCATAGACGCCGCGGTAGGGGACAACGGTGATGTCGCCCCCCAGCAGCACGTACTGGATGCCCCAGGTGGTGTAGGCGTAGCGGATATAGTTGCGCAGGCGCTCGGCATCGTCGCGGCCCGCGTAGCTGTTGGTGATGGACTCCATGGTCGCGGCAATCACCGTCAAGCCTGCCGCTTGCTTCTGTGCGATCAGGGGCTGGAAGGAGGGCAGGAGCGCGGCACGTGTGACCAGAAGGTAGTTTGTGGCGGGGGCACCGATGGCGTAGGGGATGAGCCGATGGGTGAAGGCGAGCCCGTCGGGATTATCGACTGCAGCCAGCACGCGCTGCTGCTCGTCGGTCCGCGGGGAAGGAGGGATGCTGTCTGCTCCGTTGCCGCGTGTTTGTGTCGGCGCGGGGCACACGAGGACCTCCACGGTCACGTCGGATACGAACGAGAGGCTCCGGGCCGCCGACACGTAGCTGATCGGAAAGACCCGGATGACGGCGAGGTCGTATCCGGCCATACGCTGGACGGAGACGAACACGGAAAGCGCCGGCGGGCCGGCCGGGCCGGGCGTGACAGGTTGTGCTGACGGCGCGGCAGTGAAGGCCGTGGGGTCGCGGCCGAGTTCGAGCTGCCACGCGCCCGGCAAGGTCACGGCGGGCGACGTGGCGCGCGCGACCACGCCGGTGGCCGTGCAGTCCGGCGGGAGCAGCAGCCGTAGCGTGCGGAACGGGACGACCGGCTCTCCGGGGCGAACCCGCAGGGCGCAGCCGGGAACCGTGACGCGCGTCGTGCCCGCCGTGTCGGTCGCGAGCGCGGGCGGGTCGAAGCGGCAGGTGGCGGTGAGCGGGCGCAACGCGACACTTGCCGCGCCCGATGCCGGACTAACGGCGAGCGCGGCCAAGACGCAAAGCTGGGTGGCTATTATGAGTGTACGCAGAATTCATTCCTTTATCGAGCCGCTTGCAAAAGCCTTTCCCGCGGCTCACCACAGGTTCGCCCTCCATTTATAAGTCACCGCTAGTTCCGCATGTGGAGGGCGAGGCTGTGCCGAGCCGCCATTACCGAAAGGATTCGCAAGCGCTTTTACTGAACGGTGAGGTTCTCGGCT
>JBBRJN010000462.1:0-2214 GCA_038219365.1 Kiritimatiellia bacterium
GCCGTGCCCACGCTCTTGGTCTCTGGCGGACACGACGAGAAGACCGCTGCCAGCTACGCCGCCCGCGCGTCTGGCGTAAACACCCTCGCCCTGCGTTATCCTCCCTTCTGGAACACGGTGGGGCATGTGGAACTCACGGCGCTTATCGCCGAAACCGCCGACTGGCTCGCCTCGCGTTTAGCAGCGAGCTTCGCAGCCCCGGTCACGTGTCCAAGCCTGTGCGGCACGACACCTTGCGGGGAATTTTTTAACCTTACACCAGGACCAACGGTCCGCGGAATCTTCGATATCCAGGGGACCTCGCCGCCGCGTGGCGGAGTTCTCTTCCTGCACGGCTGGTCCGGTGACCGCACCGGACCGCACCGGCTCTTTACGCGTTTTGCGCGGCAGCTCGCTAAACGCGGCTTCCTCTGTGCGCGACCGGATTTTATGGGACGTGGCCTGAGCGATGGAAGTTCCTCCGAGGCTTCGATCGCCTGCATGGCCGATAACGCGCAGGCCGCACTGAACGCCTTGCGACACCGACTGCCTCCAGGCGCACCCGTCGCGGTGGTTGCCATCTGTTCAGGGTGCAAAGTCGCCGTTGCGCTGACGTCAATGAATCCTGACATCGCAAAGCTCCTGCTCTGGTCGGCCGAGTCCATGGGCTCGCTGCGCAGCTCCGCCACAGGGCCCCGCAAAACGCTCAGCGCGCTAACCACCTATGCGCGCAAGCTCATGCGGCCCGAGACCTGGAAGAAAATCCTGAGCGGCAAGGTCCAGGCCGGACTGGTGACAAAAGCGCTCGTGAAGCACGAGACCCGCAGCGCCAACGAGGCCGCATGGGAGGACGGCGTGCTCAAGGTGTTCCGCGCCTACCGTAACCCGGTCCTCTTCGTTTTCGGAGGCTCCGACCCCGATGCGACCGGCTCCAGCCGCGCCTATGCCGAGTACTGCCGCAAGCATGGAATCCCGCACACGCTGCACACCATCGCGCACGCCGGACACAGCTATTACGGCGAGGCTTGGACACGCGAGCTGTTTGATGTCAGCCAACGGTTTTTACACACGTGCGGCCCTTGCAAAACCCACGGGTATACAAAGTAGCATAGGCGTCTACAAACGGGAACGCTGGGCTTTCTCCTGTTCGTAGTGGCGCCGTGAGGCGCTTCTTTGCCATAATTAGAATTGCTGTCAATTCATACCACATGATTGACGCCTCGTGCGACATTGTGCTATCTTTGTTGAACAAATCATATCAAAAAAAGTTAAAGAGATGTCTTATGTCAAACACGGCAATCATTGCAACGCGAATCGATCCGAAACTGAAAATAAAAGCGACGAAAATCGTGGAGGGGCTGGGATTGGATTTATCCTCCGTCCTAAGGGCCTTTGTCTACCAAATCACTCTGCAAAATCGCATCCCGTTGGATCTGGCTTACCCCGATACGGGCGAAACTGAAAATGATCCCGAATTCGTTAAGGCGGTATTGGAGGCGGACAGGGAGGCCAAAGATGCGGATTTGAAATCATACTCTTCGGTCGACGAGGCCTTTGATGACATTCTGGGAAAGGACTGGAATGCTCAACATCACGTTTAAGCCGCGGGCTGTGAGGGAGTTGACAAGGCTCGCCAAGACCCCTCAACTGCTATCGAAAATCAGGGTCTTATTGGAGGACACCTGTGAACATCCCTTTTCAGGTCTTGGCAAGCCTGAACCATTGAAACATCACCTGCGCTGCTATTGGTCTCGCCGAATCGATGCAAAAAACCGCTTGGTTTACAGGGTCGTCGAACCGAATTTGATTGTCATTTCACTGATCGGGCATTATTCCTAATGTGGGCCAAGCCCACAACCCTCACCCCGGCCCTCTCCCAGAGGGCGAGGGAGGGGGAAACAACTTGTTTTTTATTGCCGTTGTTGGCTTGTAAGGCACTAATGTGAAACCACAAAGGAAATCTTCAACAATGTGTACCGTGTCGATTTTCAAGGCCAACCGTCTAAAAGCCTACAGCCTAACAGCCTTGCGGCACTCAATTCTCCTCGGCGTCATGTCGCTGGCGTGCGTTCGTCCGATAATGGCAGAGGGTGCCCCGCCGGTTATTTGGCTAGAGGCTGAACGTTTTGCCGATGTCGTCGCGTTCACCGATTGGGGACCCGATGTGCATCATCCCGAAGGCTTCTGGGTGCGCGGGAACGATTGCATGCACGTCTACAAAGGCCGAAGAACCTG
>JBBRJN010000463.1:0-2195 GCA_038219365.1 Kiritimatiellia bacterium
GCTCGCAAGACCGGCCACCAGCTTTCCGATCTCTGCGAACTTCAGCGTTTCGTCGGAAGGATTCGGAGCCACCGTCTCGGCCTGCGGAGCCGCAGCCGCGGGCTTATTCTGAAGGCCCGCACCTTCGAGGTCAGCCGGAATCGGCTCGCGCTGATCCGCAGGCTTGGCGCGCCACTTGAAGTATCCCAACGCCACTTCGGGAAAGAGGCAGTACGACAGGATGTCCTCTTCCTTCTCGACCAGCTTGGAGTCGATCTGCGCGGCCGCGTCAGCCAAGCCCGGCTTGAGCAGGTCGGCCGGGCGGCAGGTCACCGGCTTTTCGCCGTTCAGAATCTGTTTCGCCAACTTGGCGTCAATCGGCGCCGGCGAGCGGCCATAGAGGCCCTTCACGTAGTCGCGCGTCTCTTGCGTCACCATTTCGTAACGCTTGCCAGCCAGCACGTTCAGCACCGCCTGTACGCCCACGATCTGACTCGTCGGCGTGACGAGCGGGGGGAAACCCATGTCAGCGCGTGTACGCG
The DNA here is from genome assembly GCA_038219365.1 of Kiritimatiellia bacterium. Taxonomy (GTDB): domain Bacteria; phylum Verrucomicrobiota; class Kiritimatiellia; order RFP12; family UBA1067; genus JAHFSX01. Next base: position 522 of record JBBRJN010000463.1, read on the forward strand.
GCAACTCTTCCAACACCTCGGGCAAACGGTCCAACGCGCCTTGCTGCTGAAGCTGCGAGCGCAGGTTGGAAATCATACCGCCGGGGATGTGGTGCTCCAGCACGTCCGCGTCGACCGACTCGCCGAGTCCTGCCGAGGGTTCGCGAACCTTCTTGAGCGACTTGAAGTGGGCGTTGGCTTTCGCCACGAGTTTGTGGTCCAACCCCGTATCGTAACCCTCGGCCTCCAGGATCGCCACGAGCGTCTCGGTGGGCGGCTGCGAAGAAAAACCCGACATGGTCGAGACGGCGGTGTCGATCGCGCCCGCGCCGGCCTTGACCGCCGAGAGGTACATCGCAACCGACATGCCGCTGGTCATGTGCGAGTGCACCTGCACAGGGACCTTGACCGACTTGACGAGTTCGCCGATCAGTGTCGTCGCTGCCGCGGGCGTCAGGATGCCGGCCATGTCCTTAATGCAAATCGTGTCGGCACCCATCGCCTCTTGCTCTTTGGCGATGGTGACGAACTTTTCAACCGTGTGCACCGGGCTATAGGTATAGCAGATCGTTCCTTGCGCGTGTCCGCCGTATTTCTTGACCGCCTTGATCGCTTTTTCGAGGTTGCGGGTGTCGTTCAGCGCGTCAAAGATACGGAAGATGTCCATGCCGTTTTCGCAGGCAAGCGCGATGAAACGCTCCAGCACATCATCAGGATAGTTTTTGTACCCCAAAACGTTCTGGCCGCGCAGCAGCATCTGCAGCGGGGTCTTCTTGCAGACCGACTTGATCTGACGCAGACGCTCCCACGGATTCTCGCGCAGGAAACGCAGGCACACGTCGAACGTCGCACCGCCCCAGCATTCGAGCGAGTAGTAGCCCGCGCGATCAACCTCGTCGGCGATCGAGAGAATATCGCTTGTACGCAGGCGCGTGGCCCAAAGGGACTGGTGCGCGTCGCGCAACGTGGTGTCGGTGATGCGGACGCGCGGTTTCGCGGCACCCGCGACAGGAGCCGTCTTCTTGGTTTCTGTTGCTTTCTTCATAAATCGTCGTCTCCTTAACTGAGAAAAACAAAGGCGCATTGTGACATTTATCGGAAAAATGTCACGTAAAATTTTAACCTCGTCGCCCAAAAGCGGAATCACGCCCGCGGATGGGCTTTGCCATACTCTTGCTTGAGCCGTTCGACCGACACATGCGTGTAGATCTGCGTGGTAGAAAGGCTCGCGTGACCCAGCATCTCCTGCACGCTGCGCAGATCTGCGCCCGCATCCAGAAGATGGGTCGCGAAACTGTGGCGAAGCTTATGCGGCGTCAGTTCCGGCGGAAGTCCCGCCGCTCGCAGCCAGACCTTCATCTGCCGCTCCATCGAGCGGGTTGTCAGCGGCCCACCCTGTGTGTTCAGAAAAACAGAAGACGGTCCATTCGAAGCCCCAAGCCAAAGACCCTCTGCCCGGTCCCGCAAGGCTTGAAGCGCCTGACATGCGGGGCCACCCAGCACGCACAGCCGCTGTTTGCGCCCCTTTCCCTCCACAATCGTCGTGCCTTGCTCAAAGCGGATATCGCCCCAGGCCAGCGCCGCGATTTCACTCACGCGGCAACCGGTGCTGTAGAGCACTTCGAAAATCGCAACATCGCGCAACGCAGCATACTCGACGACAGGCGGCACAAACCCATGGCGGGCACGATAAGC
>JBBRJN010000464.1:0-2190 GCA_038219365.1 Kiritimatiellia bacterium
TCCGTCGGCCAGGTCGGATGGTCCATCAGGTACTCATGGCTGTACCGCGCCAAAGTGAACTCGCGGTCAGTGCAATAGTGGCAAAGCTGGTTGATGTAGGCGTCGGCCTCGTACGGAATGCGCTCACGGTCACCGTCCACATAGACGCCGGCGAACGTCGTGGCCTTGATGCTGTATTTACAGAACGCATAGACCTTGTCGAGCATGCCGTCGCTGGAGACAAAACCTGCTGCGGTTGTATCGAACGGATAGTGGACCGCGATCTGACGGATCGTAGCGGCCGTCACGGGATAAGGGCACTCCTCCACCTCCACATACCGAAACGGCATCACGACGCCGAAATCCTTGGGCAAGAGCACCGCCGCCCCGCTGGTGTTCCGCGCATCCGCATTCAGGGGCACGCGATAGATGCCCGGCCGCGTCAACGCCCCGCTCACCTTGGCGTAACGGATCGTCCCCCCCGGCTGCCGATCCACACTCAAACCCGCAGCCTTCTCACCCAGATGCAGCACGAAGGGCCCGCCACGCGCCATGTCGCGCGGCGGCAATAACTCGACCCAGCCGAAAGCCGCCCGCCCGAAATCAACGAACGCCCGCCCCTGCGCGTTGGTCACCACCCGCACCGGTTTAATCAGTTCCTGCGTTAGCGGATACCGCAAAGCCGTGTCGCTACCCGGCTTTTCTGCCATCAAAAACGCCATCAGCTGTGACCACTCACCCGGCTTTCCCTTGCGGTCCCACACGCGGACCCGCCAAAACACATTCGACCCGCCCGGCAGCGGCTGACCCGCATATTTAACAGAGAGCGACTGGCCTGACGCCACCCGTCCAGAATCCCATAAATCTGGCGCATCCGTCTTGAACCGCTGAGTCGATGACGCGACCTGTAGTTGATAGGCGGTCTGGAAGTCGCCGTCACGCCCCGCCTTAAAGCCCCATGAAAAATCCGGCTTCGCATCCGTCACGGCAACCAGCCCTGGTTTGGCCAGTAGCTCGCACATCAACAGATCCGGATCAAGCGCAAACACGCTCATGGACGCCATCACACTACAAAAAACGAGAAGTGAACCACCCCGCATGATCGAATCCTTTCTCAAAAAGTGAACCGTGATTTTTACATAAACGGTCCCGACGGACAAGGAGAACCTCAAATCCCTCAGCAATTGAAACGATGACCGAAAACGCCTCACGGCGGCACTACGAACACAAGAAAGCTTGCCCTTTGCCGATTGTGGGCCCGTAAGTGCCTTCCCTTGGTGCATGTAATGCCATCATTAGAATTGCTGTTCACGCGCAACCGAGACTTCCACCAACAAAGGGTTGTGTGGTATTTTGTGTTTCATCCGGACGGCAACGGTTGGCCATGAGGTGCCGAGCGCCAAGCTGGCCAGCAAAAAATCCTTTTGAGTGCTCCCTATGAAAATCAACCTGCTATCCCTTTGTTCGTGCTTGTTTCTAGCCGTTTTAACGGCTGTCGCCGGAGACGGGGCACTGCTTACGACGTGCGCCACAATCACCAACCAGCCCTATTACGGCGAGCAGGAGCTTCGGGCCGCCGACGACTATCAGAAAAGCCAGTGCCTCCTTGACCTCCGTTACCCGACAAACAGCAGCGGGTTCGCCACCCTCGTCTGGTTTCACGGCGGCGGCCTCACCGCCGGCAAACGCCATTTCCCTGAATTAAACGATCCGAAAATCGCGCTTGCGGCGGTCGGGTACCGGCTCTCGCCCAAAGGCAAACTTCCCGATTTTATTGAAGACGCGGCAGCCTCCACCGCATGGGTCATTGCCCATATCGCACAGTACGGCGGCGACTCCAACAAGGTCTTTGTGGCTGGCCACTCCGCAGGCGGCTACCTCGCCGCGATGATCGGCATGGACCCCAAATGGCTCGCGGCCCGAGGTGTCTCCAACATGCAGCTCGCGGGTCTGATTCCCGTCAGCGGCCAGATGACCACCCACTTCCATGTCAAAAAGTTGCGCGGAGACACAGGTCCGGAGCTCCGCCCCCTTATTGACGAGTATGCGCCGATGTATTACTGCGCAAGTAATCTGCCGCCCATCTGCCTGATCCTTGGGGACCGGACCATCGAGTATAAAAACCGCGTGGAGGAGAACGCACTCATGGCGGTAAGCCTCAAGAACCTCGGCCACCCGCATGTCGAGTTCTATGAAATGGGCGGGCTCGAT
>JBBRJN010000465.1:0-2119 GCA_038219365.1 Kiritimatiellia bacterium
GTTTCGCGCTCGCGGCGGCGGCGGGTTCTCCAGCGGAGCGAACTACCAGCGCCCTTCGACTTTGCCTGGTTCCGAGCGTCTAAACGGGCGCAGGCGGGATTCCTATGTGTATGATAATTTCATGGGCTTCCGCGTGGTCATAACGCTGCCGTAAATGAAACAAACAGGGAGAACCGCAATGACCTCGGCTTTTTCAAGACGTAATTTTTTTAAGGGTGTTTTGGTTGGGGCGGGTGCCGTTGCGTTGGGGACGAGGGCTCAGGCGGCTAAATCGGAGAAACGCGTTAAGATCGCGGGTTTCGAGCAAACCGATGCGGGAAAACTGAAGGATGAGCCCTGGAAGCCGGTCTCTGATCGCAAGATCAAGGTCGGCATCGCCGGGTACGGAGTCTGTAAGTTCGGCGCGGCATTCGGATTCCAGAACCATCCGAACGTGGAGGTGGTGGCGGCGACTGACTTGTTTCCCGACCGTTGCTCGGAACTCGCGAAAGTGACCGGGGCGAAGAAAACCTACACCTCGTGCGAGGAGATGTTCGAAAAGGACAGCGAGATCGAGGCGGTCTATATCGCGACCGATGCCCCAAGCCATGCCCGGCTTTGCATTACGGGGCTGAAGCGCGGTCTACACATGGCTTCGGCCGTGCCGGCGGTTTTCGGACAGGATCAACTGGAGCTGGCGGATGAGTTGATTGCGACCGTCAAGCAGACGGGCAAAACCTACGCGCTCTACGAGACCTCTGCCTTCCATGCAGACGTCTACGCGATGCACCAGATCTACAAGGCTGGAGGATTCGGTAAGCTGGTTTATAGCGAAGGCGAGTACTTTCATTATTTCGGGCCGGGGTGCGAGATCTCATCTTACAAAGACTGGCGTAAGGGTCTGCCCCCTCACTATTATACGACCCACTCCAACGGCTATTACACCTGCGTGACACTGGGTTCATTTACGTCTGTGTCGTGTCTTGGGATGAAAAGCCTTCTTCCTGATTTTCAGCCGGAAGCAAACGTATACAAGAATCCGTTTTCCTCCGAAATTGCGCTCTTCCGAACCAGTGAAGGCGGCATGGCGCGGATGGCAGTTTGCTGGGACATGCCCGGCGCGGCGGGTGAGAAGGGGCGCCTTCACGGCCAGAAGGGGTCGTTTGATAGCCAGTACACTGGGCAGGCTGATCTCGTACGCGTCGAGCAGGTGAAGTGGCAGTTGCCACCGGGCATGGAGGCGGGAGGACATGGCGGTTCCCACGGCTATCTGACCGATGACTTCATCACTGCGATTTTGGCCGGACGTCAGCCGCGTGTGAATGTGGCCACCGCGCTCAACACCACGGTTTCCGGCATTTACGCCCACCTGTCCGCGCTGAAGGACGGGGAGACGCTCAAGATCCCACAGTACTCGTTGTAGCAAACGCATGATGATAACAAAACTAACCCTTACGCTTGTTGCCGCATGTTCGTTCGCCGTATTCGGTGCCAGCGCGGCGATGTCGGTGAGCCAGTGGGCGGTCACTCCGACCGCTCTGGTCTCGCGTGATACGCCGCCGCTCCAGCAAATTGACCTCTCCTTTGCGACGGCTGAGCCCCTGCTGTCCTGTGTCGTGAAGGTCTGGGTGGGCGATGCGCTGGTCGCTGAAAAACAGCTCGGTGCGCGCAAGGCCGGGACGAATACGGTCTCGGTGATGCTGCACGAACCCGCGCAGGTGGCCAACACGCGCTGGGTGCTCTCTGACGGCGACCGCGTGCTGGCCGAAACGACCGTGGCGTTGCACCCGCCGCGTCACTGGACGCTGTACCTCGTCAAGTCATCACACATCGATATCGGCCTACATAACGCGCAATACCGGCAACGTCACATGACGGTAGGCTATATCGACAAGGCCAGGCAGTTGGCCGATCAGACGGCGGAGTGGCCGGAGAACTCGCGCTACCGCTATATGATCGAGAATCTCTGGTGGTGGAATAACTTTGTCAAAGACCGTCCAGAAGCGGAGGTCAACGAGATCGTCGAAAAATACATCAAGACCGGCATCTTCAGCCTTTGCGCGTCGCACTCGGGTAACCACACGCAGGTGTACGGCAACGAGGAACTGTGCCGCAGCGCCTACTATGCGCAGCAGGTGCG
>JBBRJN010000466.1:0-2096 GCA_038219365.1 Kiritimatiellia bacterium
CGCACGGGCCGACACCCAAGCTGCTTCGCATGACGTCCACGACTGTGTAGACGTCGAGCGGCGTGGCCTGAACGCGGTTGAGCGGGTAGAGCACCACGGGGCCTCGAAAAGTGAGGGCCTCCTGCTTCAGCGGCTGCAAAAAGACATTGGAATCGGAGTCGGACCAGCACGGGTAAAGCGTGGAGCCGAGCACGGTGGTCCAGCGCTTGCGCGTGAGCGGGACGCTGCCAGAGCCGCCCCCGAACGGAACCGGCTTCTGGTACTCCGCGTCCTTCTTCTCCTGCAGGAGCATCTCCCAGGTGTCGGTCAACTCGTCGGTCCGCGTAAAGTCCGTGCGCCAGCATGCGGAAAAAGGGAGCTTCCATCCGAGGGGAATGATTTTATTGCCGTCGTCCGCCTTGACATCCAGCGCGTGCCAGATCTGCGGGCCCTCAAGCAGCGCGGTCCAGATCTTCCGGCCCTTGCCGAAGCGGATCTCGGAGCCGGTGATCGTGCGGCGCGCACCTTCGCCCGCGAGCGTGACGCGCACCTCCTGATCCTTGTTTTCGAAGACGCTGACAATGATGCTGTCGCCCAGGCCCGACAGGTGGACGAGGAAATTCTCGCTCGGCAGCTCCGCGCACGCCGAGGGGATCTTGGCCGCATCAATCACAACGTCATCCGCAAAGAAATCCGGCAAGACCAAAAAGCGGCACGGATTCTCGACGCGCATCCCGTCGGCGCCCGCCAGCGGCTCGGTCTCGAGGATGGGCTCGCCTTTCTTGAGGCGGTACTTGGCCGCGAGCGACGCGCCGCCTGCGGTCTTGTAGGAAACTTCCAGGCAGATGTTGCCCTTGGCGTTTTCCATCAGGGCAACCTTTTCCAGGCGTGCCGCAGCGTCGCCCCCCGCCGCCATCAGAACCAAACGCGAACGAAGCGTCGCGCCGGAAGGCCCGGACGCGTACAGCTCGACCGCCGCTGTTTGCTTCCGAAGGACGGCCATCATCCGGCCGTTTGAGATGACCGCGTCACCTTTGAATAAAGCAGCGACGGCATCTTTGGGGATCGCCACCCACCCCACTCTAGCCACAATGGCGGCGGAAGCAAGCGGCTCTGCCGAGGCGTGTCCCGTGTCCCAGGCACCGGCTGCCATAGGCTCCGCCTCTGCGGCGCGCAGCGCAAGCGGTTGGGTTGCACTGATCATGAGAATACTTAACAGGAACCGCTGGGCTGACCTCATGGCATGTTCTCCTTTGCTTTATCCTGTACCGGAACACTCGCGGGTGCTTTGCGCACGCATCTGAAGCCGATGGCATCGCGGGCAAAACACGCGTCCTGAAAACCGGGGCTCTCGCCGACGCGGGCAGATGAACGCAGGCCCTTGGCCGTGGAATTCCAAGCGCCGCCGCGGAGCACGTAACGTGTTCCTTCAGCCGGGCCGCGCGGATTGTTCTGAGGGCTTGCCGAATAGGTGTTTTTGTCGTACGGGTCGTTGCACCATTCGGCAACGTTGCCGTAAAGGTCATACAGGCCCCACGGGTTGGGCTTCTTCTGGCCGACGGCGTGCGTCTTCTTCTCCGAGTTCCCTTCAAACCAGGCGTACTGGCCGACTGTGCGCGGATCGCTGCCGAAAAAATAGTCCTGCGCCGTGCCAGCCCGGCAGGCGTATTCCCATTCCGCCTCCGTTGGCAAACGGTTGCCGTCAGCCTCGAAGTCGCAAACGCCGCTCTCTTCGTTGTAACAGGGCTTCAGCCCCTCAGCAAGCGAGCGCGCGTTGCAGAACGTGATGGCCTGGCCCCAGCCGAGCATCTCGACCGGATTCGCGGGTGCCCTGAAGTGCGAAGGGTGGGGCAATTCCAGTTTGTCATATTGCGCCTGAGTCACCTCGCAGCGGTCCATCAGGAAGGCGTTCACTGAGACCTTGTGGACGGGCGCTTCATCGGCGTTCCCGCTGGCGCAACCCATTTGAAACTCGCCTGCGGGGATCAAGACCATCTCCACGCCGTTCTTCGTCTTGACGACCTGCGGCGCTTTCGCAGATGCCTTGGGGTTGGCGGGCTGACCGCAGCCGGACGAAAGGGCCAGCGCCGAGCAGAGCCCCATAAGGCAAGTCATCC
>JBBRJN010000467.1:0-2035 GCA_038219365.1 Kiritimatiellia bacterium
GGTCACGCCTTCCTTGCCCGCATGGCCCCAGCCCGCCGTCAAATCCAAATCGCCCGCGTCGGGTTTCACCGGCTGGCCGTCCGGACGGGTGAAGACCGCCACGGCTTTGAGATCCTCACGGACGCTTCCGGCGGTCACGCCTGCCACGGGCGTTTCGGTGTCCAGCAGCGCAGCCACCTGACGTCCGAGCGCGGCGGAGGCAAGCAGCGCGTCTTTCGTCGCGGGCAACGGAACGCGCGGCCAGTCCTGACGCAGCGCTCCCGCGTTTTCCGTGCGGTAGGCGGGCGCGTGCAGCACGGCCAGCGCGTGATAGAAGAGGTCTTCAGGCGCGGCACCCGTCGTGCCGAGATAGGCTGCCACCGCGTCGCTCAGGTTCGGTCGCTTGCCTGCGGGCTCAAGCAGGGATGAGCCGTCGGCGTGGAGGTAGAGCGGAAAACAAGATGCACTTCTGTCCATCAGGTCGATACATCCCATTGCGGTAATGGTTTGTGGCGGCTGCCATTCGCGACGGGGCTTCTGCTGTGCAACGAGCGCGATGTTACCATTGAAGACATGCGGAAAATAGTCCTCGCGTTTACGGTCGAGCAATTCGGTTTCCGGTTCCCAGTAAAGCCAGCGCGTGTCGAAAGGGCGGTAGCAGTAGCGGACGGTGTTGGCGGGCAGGAACCCGCGTTTGCGCAGCGTGTCGCGGACAACCTCGCCTTTGAAGCGGGCGTTGTCTTCCAGCACACCGGCGTTGAGTTGGCGCATCTCGGTGTGGGAGACAGACGGGTCGAAATAGGTTTGCAGACGGGCCAGCAGCCGGTCTTTATCCGTGTCCACGAGAAAATCGTCGCGGCTGGTTTTTACACCGGGAAAGGATGTCGGGAAAAGCGCGGGCAGCGCGGGCCAGTCAACGTACCCGGCCGCGACCTGGCCGGGCATGAAAGGGAAGCCCAGCGCCGCAGACGGCGACAACGCCTCGTACGCGCCTTTGTCGGCAAGCAGCTCGGCGCGTTTGTTCTTTCCCCAGAAATGGCGGAAGCGGACGATAGTGGAAGCGGCGTCCCCGCCGCTTTCCGGGGGAGCGCGGCGAGACGCCGCGTCCACTTTCACCAACAGGGCGATGGCGGTGCCGACTTGGATGCCTTCGCGGTTGGCATCGGTCGAAAAGGCGCTGGGGTCGGAATCGCCCTCGGGGGTGAGTTTGCCGGTCTTGTATTTGTCGCCGTTGAGGCAGTCGATGCTGATGCGGTCAAACACGTCGAGGTAGCGTTCGCGCATGCCGGTGAAGGAGAGGCCGTCGAGCCAGGAGTAGTTGGAGATGAAGCTGATGATGCCTTGGCCGGGCTGGTTCATTTCCACGATGCGGCGTTCGGCCATGCGGAAGAAGCGGATATAGAGGTCGTTCAGGCCCTGCCCCTGGGGCGCGGGCGCGGTGTGCGTCGTACGGTAGGCGTTGGAAAGGTCGCGCTCTTCCGAGACCGAAACGCCCGCGTAGCCGTTGTAGGGCGGATTGCCGAGGATGACCAGAATGCTGCCGCGACGCTTGATCCGGTCGGCGGCGTCGCGCTCCTCGGCCATTTCGGGGAAGAGCAGCAGCGTCTTGGGCTCCTTGGGCGGCTCCCAGCCGGTCAGGGCGTTGGTCAGGTAGACGCCCGCGCGCTCGTCCTTGGACTCGTTGAGCGGTGCGCCGAGGGATTCCAGCAGCAGGCCGATCTGAAGATGGGCGATGACGAAAGGCGCGGGCAGGATCTCGAAGCCCAGGACGCGCTCAAGCGCGGCTTTCTTGAGGTCCTGCGCGGTCAGGCCGTCGCCGCCCTTGGCGTCCAGCGTTTTGGCGATCCGGTTCAGCACGGCACGCACATACGCCCCGGTGCCGCAGCAGGGGTCGAGCACGATCACGCGCTCGTCGGCCAGTCCGTCGGCGATGTGCAGCTCTTCGCGCAGGACGGTATCGACGCGCTCCACCTGGTATTCGACGATCTCGGTCGGGGTGTACCAGACGCCGAGGTCTTTGCGCAGCTCGGGATCGAACGCCTGCAGGAACGGCTCG
>JBBRJN010000468.1:0-1986 GCA_038219365.1 Kiritimatiellia bacterium
GGTAGAGCGCCGTGGGCGTGCCGAAAAAAACGCAGCGCGTCATGTCTGAGCAGTAGTGGTCCAACTTGAGGCCGAGGTCGAGCAGGAGCGGCTGTCCGCGCTTCAGCACGGTGACGTCGGGATGGTGGTGGCACTCAGCACCGTTCTTGCCTGCGCAGGCGATCGTGTCGAAGGCCTCACCCTGCCCCAGCCGGTCGGCTTCGCGCCGCACCAAGGCGCGGATTTCCCACTCGCTCATGCCGGGCATGACCTCGTCCAGCACCGTTGCGAAGAGCCGGTCATTTGCGGCCACGGCCGCACGCAGCACCTTTTGTTCGGCCGGCGACTTCACCGCGCGTAGTTCCGCCACGGCGTCGCCGATATCGACCCACTCGGCCTCCGGCAAGGCCTCCTTCAGGCGTAGGAAGCGGGCGGCGTCCAGCTGGCCCTCGTAGCCGATGCGATGCCAGTGTTGACCCAGCCCAGACAGGACAGGCTGCTCGTCGGACGCACGCCAGATCTTATGGCACGGCAGCCACGGCGCGTGGCTTTTGGCCATGGTGAGGTAGCGGAAGTCGGTGAAGAACAGGGCCCCGTTGCGGGGCTCCGTCAAGAGCAGCCCGTTGGAGGTTTCGAGTCCGGTGAAATAATAGCGGTTGACTTCGGTGGCAAGGATGACCACGTCGATGCGCAGTCGCTTCTGGCACGCCAACAAGCGGTTGACGCGTGCCTGAAACTCGGCGGCCGGAAGGTTTCGTGCGGGGCGGGAGGACAGTGGCTTCATATGGTATAGTCGTCGGGGATGGGATAGCCGGGGCGGATGACCGGTTTGGGCGTCTGGTTATAGACCTTCGAGCCGGGCGGCACGGAGTGGATCAGCCAAACGTTTCCGCCGATCACGGCATCGTGGCCGATCACCGTGTCGCCTCCGAGGATGGTGGCACCGGCGTAGATCACGACATTGTCCTCCACGTCGGGATGGCGTTTGGTGCCCTTCACTAGCACGCCGTTCTCATCCTTTGCGAAGCTGAGCGCGCCGAGCGTGACACCCTGGTAAAGTTTCACGCGCTTGCCGATGCGGCAGGTTTCGCCGATCACCACGCCGGTCCCGTGGTCGATGAAGAAGCCGGGGCCGATGGTGGCGCCCGGGTGGATATCGATCCCGGTTTTCGAGTGCGCGTACTCGCCCATGACGCGCGGGATGAGCGGCACGCCCTGGGCATAAAGCGCATGGGCGATGCGGTGGATCGTGATCGCATAAAGGCCGGGGTAGCTCATCACGATCTCCATGGTCGACATGGCGGCGGGGTCGCCCTCGTAGGCGGCCTGAATGTCCTGCTGGAGCCGGTCGCGGATTGCGGGAAGGTCGTTGAGCAGGGCGGTGACCGCCTGCCGCGCCGTGGCCGCGCAATCGTTGCAGTTCACGCATTTGGCGCAGCGGCAGGCGTATTCGAAGGCGCGGTGCGTCTGGTCGTACAGCTCGACGGCCAGCTCGCGCAGGGTGTTTTGCAGGTAGCTTTGGCAGGTGTCGTGCGCTACCGGAGCCTGGCCGTGGCAGCCGGGGTAGAGCACGGCGAGCAGTTTTTCAAGCAAGGCGATGACGGCAGCGGTGCCGGGCAGGTTGACATCCCGTTCGGTGTTGGCCACCGGGCAGCCCTTGCAGGGCGAGAGCGCCTCGGTGAGGGTGCTCAGGTTCTCTTCAAGCCACTTTTCCATTGTTCAGTTCCCCTTGGCGATGCGTACGATGACTTGGGACGCGCCTAGGTTTTTCCAGCCCAGCGCTAGCAGGGCCCGCTCGGAAAAGCCGCTGCCTTGACAGATCAGGTTAAGAATCCGGATGTTATCCTCGCGGCACAGGGCGAGGAAGTCTTTCAAGGTGAAAAGGTGAATGTTGGGCGTGTCGTACCATTCGAACGGGATCTCCTTACCCTTTGGCATGCGGCCGCTGACCAGCAGACGCGTGCGGACCTCGAGGCAGGCGAAGTTCGGGAAGGTGATGACCGCCTC
>JBBRJN010000469.1:0-1918 GCA_038219365.1 Kiritimatiellia bacterium
CGAAGCCCCAAGCTGAAAAGACGGTTGACCTGTGCCGCGCCGCCGAGATGATCGCGCCAACCCGCTCACGCGTGACGTCGTCCAGCACCACATCGGCCAGCGTCACCTTGGGCGTGACTCTGTCCGCATGCCCCTCCAGCCGGTTGGTGCGCTGCCGCACCGCAGCCTGCCTCAAGTCATTATGCGTAATGACCCGCTCGTCGCCCTTGCGCCAGAGCGCGGCGATCATGGCGTTCTGCACGGCGTTCTTGATGTACCCGCCGCTGAACTCGAACATCTCGCCCAACGCCCCGAAATCCACATCCGCCGCGACCGGTGCCTGCGGCGGTAAGAGCCGACGCCAGATCTGCGCGCGCAGTTCCGCCGGCGGAACCTCGAAATCGAGCTTGTAGAGCACGCGCCGATCAAGGGCCTCATCCAGGATCTGCCGGCGGTTGGTGGCCAGGATACACACACCGTCCAGCCGCTCCAACTCGCGCAACAGGATCGGCATCGCGCCGTTGACAGCGCGGTCGGCGAACATCTCGTCCGCCTCGTCGAAAAACACGAAGGCATTCTGCAGCCTAGCCTCATGGAAGATGCGCCCCAGGTTCTCTTCGAAATCACCTGAGGAGTAGTTGGCGATCTTGCGTATATCCACCAGCATCAGGCGCGAGCCGGAGGCTTTGGCCAGCGCGTGGGCCAGCATGGTCTTGCCCGTGCCGGGGGGGCCGCTGAACAGCAGGATCATCCCGCGTCCGTACCCAATCACCTCGTCGAACCCCCACGCCTTGCGGCACCTCAGATACTCCTCTCTGTCCCTCACCATGTTCAGCACATCAGACTTCACGCCATCCGGCAAAACCACCTGATCCATCGAGGCCTCAGGCTCGATGACCGACGAGAAGGCCAGCAGTCGCTCGTCCACATCATATTCGCCCATCACCAGGCTGGCGATGCGGCGCGGCACCTCGAGATCCATGGACATGAACTCCGACTCGCTCATGATGCCGCGGCCGAACCCGATCGACAGCAGCCCGCGGGAAAAAAGCGTCGCGCTGCCGATGAAATGCCTTCTCGCCTCGATTTTTTCCGCCACGTCCTCGCACAGCAGCGCCAGCACGGCCCGCACCTCGCGGTTGCTGCGACGCCCGGTCAACTCATCCATCACCAGGCCAAACCTATCGTCCATGCCCAAACCAATCAGTACGGCAAGCACCCACTTCTCGAACGGTGCCAGCCCGTGTTCCTTGGCGAGTTGCTCCAGCGGCAGGCTCACGCGTCCTTCGGCCACCGTTGTCGCCGCCCGCCGCTCCAGCGTCTGCAAGGCTACCTGCATACGTTTCTGAGGGATCTTGCGGCGCGGGACACACGACTCCTCGGTCTTACGGTTCTCGCGCCGGCCATACGTCTGACACCGGTACTGCGCCAGCAGGCGCAGATAATCGATCACTTCAGCCAGATATTCGAGATTGCTCCCGAATGCACCCACACACACGTCATTCTTCTGTTCTGCCTTCATGCTCATTTCCCTTTCCCCACACATAAACTTTTCTTTTCGCGCCATTGCCGGCAAACGCTCTCCATCCGCTTCATTCGCAATATTCGTGGTTTATCTCTCTCCCCCAGTTCCCTTCACGCAGATCATGATAACAGACCAGACGGTCATTGCGTGTCTGTCAGAAAAAAAAGGTCCGCAACGCGCAATAATATGTATACTAAAAGCGCACTGGCATGACGCCACCCTAGCGGCAGACCCCTTTGAGCCTGGCAGAAAAGGCCTTTTGAATCCGCAAGAAGTTGAGAGGTCACTCGATGCTTCATGGTGTCGCTCAGCAAAGGGCGTAAAGCTCTGGCAAAGTCTTCTGCATCATCGTTTTGCCATCGCCCGTATCTCGTCCCGCACGGCATCCGCCAGTTCGGCGGGACCCAACACAGT
>JBBRJN010000470.1:0-1904 GCA_038219365.1 Kiritimatiellia bacterium
GCAGGCGGGATCTTTTCCATCAACTGCTCATCGAATTTGAAAAGCGTGCGCGTATAGAGCCCCCGAACACCGTGCTCGGCAAGGATTTTATCGGTGAGTCCGAGGCGGTAGGAGCCGACGATCTCTTGTCGGGCGGTGTTCCACATAAACAGGTGAGAGTAGTAGTCATCGAACGCATCGAGGTCAAAGGCGTTGCCCGTGCCTTCACCCACCGCGCGGAAGGTCGCTTCGCGCAAGCGGCCGATTTCGCGTAGACAGGACGGGACCTGTTCGGCGGCGGCAATATAGACTTCAAAGCCACCGGCCGCAATGAGTTTGCAGGCCGCAGGCAGGCACGCTATCTCGTGTGCAAGGATCTCAGACGGTACAGGGGCGATGACGGGGTCACGAGGTAGCATCGGAGGGTTAAAGGTGATGAAGCGCCGCGAGCGGTGGGTTTCGCGCTCCGCCAGCAGATAGGAGCGGAAACGCAGGTACTTGATGAGCTGGGCGTCATCCGTCGAAAACGGTTCTAACGCTTTTTTGGTCAGCGGCGTGCCTATGCGCACGGTCACGCTTCGCCCTTTTTTGTTTGCGAGTTGGCGCGGCAGAAGCGCGGTGCGGAAGAACGGATGGATGCAGCCGACCAGATTGAAGAAAATACTGTTGCGTCCAGGGAAAAACATCGGCACCACGGTGGCCTCTGTCTTGCGCACCAAGGCCGCGATGCTCGCACTCCAGGCTGGATCACGTACGCGCAGGGTACGACGGTCAAAGCTGGACACTTCGCCCGAGGGAAAGACGATCAACAGGTGCCCGTCCTTCAGCCATTTCAGACTGTCTTTGATTGGGCGGAGATTGGCTTTGGCTGAATTCTTCGAGGCGAAGGGGTCAACGAAGATAAAGTCGTCACGCATCTCCGTGGCTTCGGCTAACAGGTAATTCGCCATGGCTTTCACATCCGGGCGCACGCGACGTAAAAGCGAGAGCAGGATGATACCTTCAACACCGCCAAACGGATGGTTTGCGACGACAACCACTGCGCCTTCTTTCGGCACGCCGGAAAGTTCCTCTTCTGAAAAGCAGGTGCGCACCCCCACCGATTGGAGGGCCCGGTCGCAAAAAGGAATTTCCTGCGGCATTTTCCAGGCACGGGCATAGATGAGGCTCGCGGAGCGCAGGCCCAAAAGGATTTCGATTGGATCTTTCACCAGCTTTGCAAAGAAGCGAAGCACCCGGTTTTTGATCTTATGCACCGGGAGTTCGAAGATGCGCGGGGCTTCATCTGTCTGTTTAATTTCCATTACGAACCTTGACTATCCTGCGCAGGATAGGCGCCTGTCCCGTGGTATGCCAGGGCAAGAACGAAAACGAGAGGGAGTCCAATGCCCCGCACGAGGAGGGGGTGCCATACGGCGGTGAGGCTGAACGCGCACAGAGAGCCGGCCACGCCCCAAGCGAGTGCCGGAAAGCGCCCGGAGGGACGGAGGGACGCTTGTACGGCCGCGGCGAGCATTGCGAGAAAAGCCAGCAGCGCAGGGAAACCGGCGGACGCGGCCAGCACAAGGTAAAGATTCTGGATGTCGGGTTCCGCTGGGCCGGTCTGGCGCGGGATGTTGTCGTAATACTGGCCGACATTTTTCTGGTAGTTGCCGAGGCCGACACCGATCCATGGGTGGGTCAACGACATGCTGGCCGCGGCCTGCCAGTCGGGATACCGCCGCTCCACGCTGCCGCGGCCATCGTAGAGCGCCACCGACCTGAAGTGCTCAAGGTCGTTCTCACGCGGAAGACGCGGCAGCACGAGAATCTGCCACGCCAGCAGGGCAGCCGCGACCGGAATGAAAAGCTTGGGGCCTCGCGTCGCGGCCATGCAGGCGATGACGCCGGCTGTCGCGAAAAAGGAGGCCCCCGACAGGTTAACC
>JBBRJN010000471.1:0-1857 GCA_038219365.1 Kiritimatiellia bacterium
CATGCCGCCAAAGCCGGCGCCCATGCTCGCGAGTCCCCAGATGGATCCGACCATGTTCTTGGGGAAGACATCGGGCGGATAGGCGAGCGTGTTGCTGTTGAATCCCGTGTAACCAAACGTGGCCATCGAGATCAGGGCAAAGCGCGTGCGGAATAGCCGCCATGCCGGGGCGGGCCGGGCGGTGGCCTCCGCGCGCACGTGCTCTGGCCTGCGATAGACAAACCACCAGCCCACGAGCCAGACGTAACCGGTGAGGCCGACCACCACGAAGGCCGTGGGCCAGCCGTGGCTGAGCACGAGCCAGGTCATGAGCGGAGGAGCCGCGATCGCCCCGATGGCGGCGCCGCTGTTGAAAATTCCGCAGGCGAGCGCGCGTTCGCTGGCGGGAAACCATTCGGCGACGACCTTCACGCCCGCCGACCAGTTGCCGGCTTCGCCGATCCCGAGCAGGAAGCGAAACGACGCCAGCGACCACGGACCGGTGACGAACGCGTGCAGCAGGCCAGCCGTTGACCACCACGCCATGCACACGGCGTAATCGAGCTTCGTCCCTCCGGCTTTTCTTGCGCCTTTTGCGCATTTTTGCGGCCCAATCTGCGGATCGGAGGAATGGCCGCAAAAAGGCACAGAAGGCGCAAAACCGGATGGCCGGATTCGCCGCTCTTCCGCCTAGCTCAGGCGTTGATCGCCGCGCGGAGCGGAGGATTCGTGGCCGTGGCCGTCGGTGTCCCGGCGCCGTTGACGCCGGTCGCATGCACACCGGTTTCCGAGATCTGAACCGGGGCATTGACGGCGTCGACGAATGCGAAAGTGAGGGTGATCTCCTCCGCGATGACGGCCCTTTCCTGGCCGACGCGAATCGCGCCCTCGAAGGTGGCGAGCGGCATCTTCATTCGCTTCGGCTTGATGGAGAGGCTGAGGATATCGCCGGGCTTGCAGATCCGGTGGGCTCGAACGCCCTCGCAGCCGGTGAAGAAGATGGTCTGCGGGCTGATGACCTTGCCGGGTTCCGTCGGCGCGCCTTCCAGTAGATAAAGCACCGCGAGCTGGCCCAGGGCCTCGAGCATGATGGAGGCAGGCATGACCGGGTTGTCCTTGAAGTGTCCCTGAAGGAAATACTCCTGGCCCGAAATCTTATACTTCCCGCTGGCTGCCGTGGAACTCACCGACGCCTCGTTCAGGAACATGAACGGCGGCTGCATGGGCAACACCGCGCCAATGTGCTCGATCGGAATGAACTTCGTCGGCTTCGGCAGCGGGAGCCCGCGAATCTTGCAATCGATGAACATCTTAATGTCACCGACGGTGCGCAGGTTCCGCAGTTCATCATTGTTGATGGTCATCTGCAGGACCTCCTCCACAAGGATGACGATCTCCATCATGGTGAGGGAATCGATGCCCAAGTCCTCGATCAGACGAAGGTCGTCACCCGCATCCTTCAGCTTAATCCGCAGGTCCGGCTCCACAAAACGCTCAATCACCCCGATTACGACCGCCGGCACGTGGTCGGCATTTCCTGTCTTCCGAAACTGGACGGCGGCCTCAAAAGTCGAGGGGGAACAGCGTTTTAGCACCTCACGCAAGGCCACCTCATCTTCGGGTGTGAACGGTTTTGGCGTCGCGGGAATTGGCTTGCTCGAGCCTGGCGTAGCATGAGCGGCAGCTTCAGACATGGTTCTGTGGTTTTAGGTTACGACACACTTAAGTAAACCCCTTATTTCCGGTCAGAAAGGGCTCTTCGTATCTTTTGCGCGGCTAAAGTGCCGCGCCACCGATTGGGATGACGTATTTTTTGCATTTCGATGGCACGGTTCGCTCCCTCCTTCTGCTGCCGCAAGCGTGAAGCGGGCGGGGCCA
>JBBRJN010000472.1:0-1773 GCA_038219365.1 Kiritimatiellia bacterium
GTCTCAGCAGGATCTTCATGCCGCCAACAAAGTCGCCGATGTCCGGAACATGTGCGAGTACATTGTTGCCGAGTAAAAGGTCGGCGCCGTGCCCCCGCTTCGCCAATTCAGTCGCCAGCCGGACGCCAAAGAAATCGATGACGGTTGTGATGCCTTTGTCGATGGCAGCTTGGGCGGTGTTGGCGGTGGGCTCAATTCCGAGCACGCGGATGTTTTTTTTCAGGAAATACTGAAGCAGATAGCCATCATTGGAGGCGAGTTCCACAACGTATGAGGCGGGCGTGAGATTGAATCGGGCGGTCATGGCCTCGACGTAGCGCCGAGCGTGCTCAAGCCAGCTTTTGGAATACGACGAAAAGTAGACGTAGGTGTCATTGAAGATCGAGCCCGGCGTATTGTAGTCCGCGGTCTGGACGAGAAAGCAGGACGGGCAGACAAACACTTTTAATGGCATGAAGATTTCGGGTTCGCTTAGCTGTGCTTCGGTTAGAAACGAGTTTGATGCCGGAGCGTTGCCCAAATCGATGAAGACGTCGGAGAGAGGGGTGTGACAGAAGCGGCAGTTCATTGCTCAGATTCCTTCGAACGTGTCGGTTAGCGGGGGATGTTGCAAATCACGCGGGGAGAGCGTTGCGGGAGGTAGTGGCCAGCGAATGTTGAGCCGCGGATCGTCATACCTTAGGCCGCCCTCTGATCCCGGCGTGTAAGTGTGTGAATGGTGGTAGAGCAACTCGCAGTTCTCCGTCTGCGTCTGGAATCCGTGCGCGAAGCGCTCCGGCACGTAAATCATCGTGCGGTTTGCCGCGGAGAGTTCGATGCCAAACCATTTCAAAAAGGTGGGGGATTCGCGGCGCAAGTCGACAATCACGTCCCACACTGCGCCTGCGATACACCGGATCAGCTTGATCTCCGCGTAAGGTGGCTTTTGAAAGTGCATGCCACGGATGGTCCCGCGCTGACGGGTGAAGGAGTGATTAAGCTGAACCCATTCGATCGACGGTCCGATCGCGCGGAATTCTTCTTTGCAGAAGGTGCGTGCAAACCAGCCGCGATCATCTTGGAAGGGCTCAAGGCTGACTGCGTAGCTGCCGGCCAGTGGCGTCGGCGTGAAGATCATGTGTAGCCACTCCCGCTTTTGCAGTAGGCTTCAATGTCTCCCCTGCAAAGGGCTTGGGGGGAAGCGCCCTCGCAGAGTGCGCCTTTGTACCAGAGCGCCGTGCGGCACACGGCCTCTTTTAACGACCAGCACGGGGCCCAGCCCAAGACAGACAAGGACTTGTCGATGCAGAGCCGGAGGGTCGAAGCCTCGTGGGGTTGGCACGGGTCGCTGACATCGGTCCACGAGCCTGCCCCCCATCCATGGATGAAGTTTTCGGCTAGCTCGCTAACGGTGGTTTCGGTGCCGGTCGCCGGCCCGAAGTTCCAGCCGTCGCACCAAACGGGGGCGGGGCGGCTGAGCATGGCTGCGGCGAGCGTCAGGTAGCCGGAGAGGGGCTCCAGGACGTGTTGCCAAGGGCGTATGGCGCGCGGGTTGCGCACCTGCATCGGGCGGCCCGCAGTAAGCGCCGCGACCATGTCAGTGACGATCCGGTCGCGCGCCCAGTCGCCGCCGCCGATCACGTTGCCCGCGCGGGCCGAGGCCAGTTGCACGCCGTGTTGCGCCAGGGTGGCCGGATTGAAAAACGAGCGCCGGTAGGAGGCAATCAGGATTTCGGCCGCGCCTTTGCTGGCGCTGTAGGGGTCATATCCGCCCATCGGGTCGCACTCGCGGTA
>JBBRJN010000473.1:0-1746 GCA_038219365.1 Kiritimatiellia bacterium
ATGGCCCCGTCCAGCGGCACCCTCAAAATCGCCGTTACCGCCGTCGCGACCTCCGGCAACACCTCCAGCGGCTGCTTCGGCCTTTCGAATGAACGCCTCGCCGCAGCCACAGGCACCCCGCCCGCGTCCGGTTCCCTCGCCCTCTCCGGACCGCTCGCCATCTCCGCCTCCCTCGTGGACAACGGCGCACCCACCGCGCTCACCGCCGCCGGCACCGACCCGCTGACGCTCTCGGGCCCCGTCTCGCTGACCGGCTCCGTCCGCTTCGACACGCCGCTCTCGCTCACGCCCGGCGCGGCTGTCACGCAAGCCTTCAACGGTCCCGTCTCCGGCAGCGCGCCCCTCACCCTCAACGGCGCGGGCCGTGTCATCCTCAACACCGCTAACCCCGCCCTTGCCAGCCCGGTGGTCATCTCCAACGGTGTTCTCGAAATCGCACACTCGCAGTCGCTCGGATCATCTACCAAACCTGACGTGATCGTCACGGCGGGCGGCTCGCTCGCCATTGGCCAGGCATTCAACAACGCCATCGCCCTCACCAAGACCGTCACCCTCGCGGGCAGCGGACCGGACGGCCTCGGGGTCCTGCGCTACGACTACGACGCGCAACAATACAACGCCTTCGCGTCCGTGGTACTTTCGGACGACGCCGCCGTCGGCGGCACCGCCCCCCTCTTCCTCCCCTACAACGGCAGCCGCGGACGCTTCGATCTCCGTAGCGGCACGCTCGACTTCGGCGGCCACACGCTGAGCAAGGTCGGTTCCAGCTCCTTTATTATCACCGCCTCCAAGGCCATCGGTGTGACCCCGGGCACGGCCATCAACGTCCAAAGCGGCGTGCTCGGACTCGAAGGCACCACCGACCTCGGCGGTTCGTCCGCCAACACCGCCTCCGTCGCCGCAGGCGCGACCTTCGACCTCAACGCCATCACCCTCCCCGTCAACTGGACGCTCTCCCTCGCGGACGGTGCGCGCCTCTCCGTCCGGTCAGGTGCCACCAACCAGAACGTCTGGGCGGGACCCGTCACCCTCACAGGCGGACAAGCCATCCTCGACGGAGCGACCTCTTACGCTCACCATACCGTCGCGGGCGCAATCTCCGGTCCCGGCGGCCTCCTCAAATCCTTCGGCGGCTACACCTACCTGCGCAACCCCGCCAACACCTTCGCCGGTGCCGTCACCGTCACCAACTCCCTCCTCCACGCCTACGCGCCCGGCTCCGTCCCGACTGCGCCTGCCGCATTGACGGTCTCCGGTACCGGCGAGTTCGTCGCCCGCTATGCGTCCGACGGCTGGTCGCTCGCAAACCTTGAAGCCCTGGCCTCTGGCGGCACCTACTCGCGCTCCGCCTTCCTCGGAATCGACACGGCCAATTCCGACCTCGCCTACACCGCCGACTGGCCCGCCATAGGCCTCGCCAAACTCGGCCCTTATGCGCTCACGCTCACGGGCAACTGGCCCCTCACCGCCGGTATCCGCGTCCACGACGGCACGCTCAACCTCAACGGCTTCAACGGCGGCAGCTTCAACCTCGGTTCCAACAGCGTGCAGGTCGGCTTTGACAACTGGGCCGCCTCCTGCGGCATCCTGCCGCTCTCCGGCAGCACCGCCCTCACCACCGACGACGCCGGCTATAACCGTGTTCAGCCCATCATCGGTATCGGCACCCTCGGCTCCTCGCGCGGTGTCTTGACGATCAGTGACAACGCCTTGATCAAAGGCCGCCTGTACGTCGGGCGCGACGGC
>JBBRJN010000474.1:0-1709 GCA_038219365.1 Kiritimatiellia bacterium
CGTCCACTCAGGCAACCAGGGGCTATCAGCAATAAACCCGCACAGCGGCTGTTCAAGCCGCTGGCCCCTCACCACCGCGTTCAACGCTTCCCACTGCTGTTGCGTCATGGCTTATTTATCCCCGTCTTTTCCCAAGGTCCAAAGAAGCGCGTCCTGCAGCAAGTGCCGCCACTCGCTTTTCTTATAGGATTCGTCGTTGTGCCCGAGGGCCGCGACATAGACGCGCCCTTTACCAAACGGCACCGTATAGGCGATGGGCACCAGACGAAAGCCTTTTTTCATCAAGGCGTCTGCGCCTTTTAACGTCGCCAGATCGACGGTCATGATGGCATGAATGTTCGTTGCCATCTTACACACGTAAACCTCATCCTTCCACCCGCTCCAAACAGGCGCAGAGAAGCTGCGGACCGAGGGGTGCGCCGGGTCAACAATGTTGATATCAAAGACCTGGTTGGGCGGATGCGTAACAAACGTCGCGCCCACGAGTTCGCGGAACCGATCCGATTTTCGCTCCGACGCCAAGGCGGAATGGATGGACAAGAGCCCTCCGCCTTTCGCCACAAAGTCGAACAAGGCGTTACGCTGCTCATCCGTATCCACAATCTCATTATTGGTGGAGGCCAGCACAATGCTCTTGTACTGCTTGAGCGTGTCCGCCGTCATCTGAGCGGGGTCGTCAGAGATTACAGCCGTCAGCCCCTTTTCTTCAGCCAGCTCCTTGACCGCCTGCGCACACGGCATTACACAGGAGTGAATGAACTGCCCTTTATTCTTCCCAAACTTGGTATAAATCAGAACATCGGTTGCCCTCGTTGTCGAGACAACACTCAACACCCACAAAGCAATAAAAAACGGTTTCATCGCGTTCCTCCTTAAGTTCAGCTCTTCTTACTCAGCCGCTCATAGGCCCGGCGCGTGCCGTAAGGCGCACGTTCCTCGCGCGCCAGCATCGCGTTGGCCGCATCGTCGTTCACGAATTTTTCAGCCGCCGGGTCCCACGCCAGCTTGCGCCCGAGCTTCATGCCGATGTGCGCCAGCAGGCACGCGCTGCACGAGCGGTGCGCGGTCTCGGCAGGCACGATCGTCTCGGCACGCGTGCGGATGCAGTCGATCCAGTTCTGGTGATGGTTGCCGCTATGCTTGTAAAGGTGAACCTCGTTCGCTCCGATCTCGCCTGCCAACAGGCTCGGATCACTCGCATCCAGCGCTTTCAGCGGTTTACCGGGCGCGACCGGATCAGAGGCGGTCATCTTGGCCGGGCCGCGGCTCACAAAGATCCAGCCCTTCTCGCCGATGAACCGGACCCCGTTCGGGAACTTGTCCCACACGCGTAACGGCGTGCCGTCAGCATAGGTCAGCGTCACATCGTATGCGCCGTGCACATCCCACAGGCCGCCCGTGTGGAACTCGCCTTTGCCTTCGATCAACACAGGGCCCGTGCCCTCCCACCCCATGGCCCAGTGGGCGATATCAAGGTGATGCGAGCCCCACCCCGTGATCATTCCAGCGCCGAACTGCTCACAGCGAAGCCAGCCGGGCCGCGACCCCAATTTCATGTCGCTTTGCGAATGCACGCGGTCCTCGGTGTAATACACGTTCGGCGTTGACCCCAGCCACATCTCATAGTTCAGGTTCTGCGGCACCGGCATCTCGTCCTTCTTGCCGCCCGCCGGGTCGCCGGGCAACCCCACTTCGATTGCCGTGATCTT
>JBBRJN010000475.1:0-1637 GCA_038219365.1 Kiritimatiellia bacterium
CTTCCTTCACTTCAAAGGTTTCACGATAGCGTTCCATCATGCGAACGCGCATTTGTTCAGGATCGAAATTTCCGCGACCGGGACGGTCCTGACGTTCCTGTGCGACGGCGCTGCCGGTGCCAACGGCCAGCAAGGCAGTCATGCCGGCCAGCGCGAGAACTTGGTTCAGTTTCTTCATAATGTTTGTGACTCGGTTAGGTGTTTGAGTTGAACAATTGAAGCGCGACAAGGCGCTCCATCGGTTGCGACATCAGGAAGCACTCGCAGGTTACGTACCAGCAAGGATTTCTACGCCAAACACAGATCCCGCCCCCCTGAGTGCGCAGAAGTTGCGCGAATCGCCCTGCTGTTGCGCATCAATTGCGCGTGTTGCTTTAGCCTTTGAGTTTTGCACGGCACCTTGAAATGTTTGGTCGTGATGCGCATCGAAATTATCAATACAGGCAGCGAGCTGATGCTCGGCCGGGTGCTGAACACCCACCAACAATGGCTCTGCCGCCATCTCGCGGACCGCGGCTACACCGTGAATCGCCAGGTGGCCATAGATGACTCCGCGCCGTCGATCGAAGGTGCCGTTCGGGAGGCTCTCGGGCGGGCGGAATTGATCGTGGTGACAGGTGGCCTGGGACCGACGAGCGATGATCGCACGCGGGATCTGATTGCCGCATTGATGGGCCGTCCGCTTCACGAAGATCCGGCGGTCGTCGCTCACATCGACGGATTCTTCGCGGCGCGCAAGAGGCTGATGCCGGCCAGCACACGCATTCAAGCGATGGTGCCAGACGGCGCGAGCGTCCTGATCAACGCCCACGGCACGGCCCCCGGACTCGTCATCGAGCCCGTAACAGCCAGCGCGGTCGCCTGCCGTTTGCTCGTCATGCTGCCCGGGCCGCCGCGCGAACTGCGCCCGATGTTCGCGGATCAGGTCGTGCCGATTCTGCGTGAACGATTCCCACTGCCCGAACCGTTTGTCTGCCGGACCCTGAAGACGACCGGGATGGGCGAATCACAAGTCGAGGAGAAGATCGCCAAACCATTGCGGGCGCTGACCGATGCCGGGATGGATCTGGGTTATTGCGCAAGGATTGGTGAGGTGGACGTGCGCTTCGTCACGCGTGGCGCAGAGGCGCAGCAGAATGCCGCCGAAGCAGAGAGGATGGTGCGTGGGATTCTGGGACCGTTGGTATTCGGTGTGGATGACGAGGAGTTGGAGGAAACCATCATCCATCTGCTCGCCAGTCGGAAGCAAACCATCGCCCTGGCCGAATCTTGCACCGGCGGCGCAATCGCGAACCGGTTGACGAATGTACCCGGAGCATCGGCTGTCTTTCTGGCCGGACTGGTCACCTACAGCAACGAGGCAAAACAGAAATTTCTCGGCGTACGATCCGAAACGCTGGCCCTGCACGGAGCCGTGAGCGAAGAGACCGTTCGCGAAATGGCGGAAGGCGCGCGCGCCGCGACGGGCGCGGACTACGCGATCTCGGTCACTGGAATCGCTGGCCCCGGCGGAGGCACGCCGGAGAAACCCGTCGGGACCGTCTGGATAGGAATCGCCAGCGCTGCCGGAACAATTGCCCAGCGTCGCTTCAATGCTTTCGATCGGAAAACCTTCAAGAGCGTCACTTCGCAGCATG
>JBBRJN010000476.1:0-1635 GCA_038219365.1 Kiritimatiellia bacterium
CGACTCGCCTCCGCCTTCGAAGATCCAGTGCCCGTTGGCCTGCGCGAAATCGGCAATGCCTTCGCACAACGCCCGCCCGTACGCACGCGATGTTTCAACAAATACCGCCACTTTGTATTGTTTATCAGCCATTGTTTTGCATATTCCGACCCCGTTTCCTTGTGACCTGGGCGTCTCGCCCACGTCACGCACTGCCCAGAGCGAGAGGCCCGTGCCGCAGCCTACTTGAGCGCTTCCAGCGCACCCCCCACCGCCTCGGCCCCCGCCGCATCCAGTTCAAGCCGCAAGGGCGACAGCAACGGCGTCTCTGCTGTCCAGAGATACGGGCTCACCGCATACGTCGGCAGGTAAGCAACGGAGGGGTGTTCTTTCGGCCAGGAGGCTCCCACGATTTTCGCCCCCCCGACACCGCGCCACGTCAACACCACCCGCATGTGCGTCACAGCCTCCGGCGTGAACTCATACGGGCCGCTCGGCCACTGCCAGCCCGCCTGGCCCTCGGGGAAACGAACAAGGTGCCGCATCGTCTTCCCGTCCGTACCCAGCGTGCCGGCCCTGAAATCCGAAAGCGGCACGGGCCAGACCTTGTCAGCGCCCTTGACCATAAAATCCTTCGGCAGCCCCCTGCACATCGACGCCAACGGCTTGCCGCCACCGATCCACACGGCCTGGCCTCCCTCATCGAGATACGCCGCCACCCGCTTATCCAAAGTCTCCACCTTCAGCGCCCGGTATGACACACAACGCTGCGCGGGGATGATCAGCAGAGGAAGCTCACCCGGCTTGGCCCCGTCTAGGAGGAAACGGCGCACGTCAACCAGTTCCGCATTTCGTCCCTGCCGCCGCAGCGAAGACAGGATCTGCACCGCCAGAACACGATCAGCAAATCCAAAAAGCCCCTCGTTCATCCGCCAGCATGGCTCGATCAGCACGCCGACTTTCGGCCCGTTCAGACCCGAGGGTGCCAAGGCCGCTTGCGCGAACAGGTCGGCCGAGAGCGGACGCGCTTTTATAAACGCATCCATCTCCTCCTCATACCTCGCCAATACGCCGGGGGTCACGTCCGGCACAAGCCCCTCTTCACCCAGCCGCAACGCCACCTGAAAGTCGCGCAAGATCCGCGCGGTCGCCCACACGCCGAGAGTTGAAAGCTCTGAGCCCAGACGCTCGCCCGCTTCACGTTTGCCAGCATCCACCCACTCCGCCGCAGCGCTCAGAACCAAGGGCCCGTGCGGCGCGCACGCCTCCGAACCACGCACCCCATAAAGCATCACTTCCAATAACGCGGCACCCAGATCAATTCCTTCATCGTGCAACCGGGCTTCATCCACATGCCTGCCGAACACCTCGTCCTTGACCCATCCCAGATCCAGACAACCGACAATCTCCGAAAGAAATTTTCCGCCGGTCAGTTTCATAGCCCACTCTTTCGTGCACCAGCCGTATGTGGCGATGTGCACCACAGGATCATGGTTGCAGGCCGCCATATCAGCTGTCGAATGACCGAGTGCCGCCAGCCAAAGCAGCGCCCGGTCGGACTGCTGTTCCTTGATTGCGCGGACCAGTAAACAGAAGGCGACCGCCCGTCCTTTGTCACTATGGAGATCGTAGCGCCGCGTGATTCCCCGCGACTTC
>JBBRJN010000477.1:0-1540 GCA_038219365.1 Kiritimatiellia bacterium
GTGTCGCCCTATCTCTATATACCCGGTGCGGCGATGCTGCTCTGGTTCACGATGAATGCCACGAATTGTTCGGATGGCGTGGACGGGCTCGCCGGATCTCTCACGTTACTCTCGCTGTTCGCGCTGGCGGGTTTGCTTTACGGTGTGGTCGGCTATCGTCCGATCGCCGACTATCTCCTGATTCCGCATAATCCAGATGGTGCCCGTTGGGCGGTTCTCGTCGCTACGATGGCCGGTTCGCTGGCAGGGTACCTGTGGCATAACGCTGAGCCGAGCCGGGTCCTGATGGGTGACGCGGGGTCACGGTTGCTTGGAATGTTGGTGGGCGTCGCGGTTCTCGTTGCGGGCAACCCGTTTTTGATCTTTGTGGTCTCGCCGGTTGTGTTGGTGAACGGCGGCACCGGGTTGTTCAAACTCATTCTCTTGCGCGGGTTCCGGCGAGTGGGGTTTGACGTGCGTCCGCCGCACGCGCTGTCTCCGGACGCCGCTTCCAAACAGTCTGCTCTGATTAAGGCGTTGCACAGCATCCGTTTTCCGCTGCACGATCACTGCCGCAAGAACATGCAGTGGAGCAACGCGCAGGTCTTGATGCGCTTTGTGCTGGTCCAGTCTTTCCTCACGCCTTTGCTGTTCGTCATCCTCGTCAAGATCCGGTAAGAAAAGGAGCGTGCTTAATGGCAAATGTAATTCTCATATCGCTCGGAGCGCGTGACCGCTTGGGTGTGGACGGGGTGTCCTTCCTCGCTGCACACGCGCGGGTCACACCGGCTTCCGTGGTGCGCCTGGAGGATCTGGCTGAGCATGCGCTCACGCCGGACAAGGGTGCGTTAGCCGCCTTGTTCGCGGGCCCGGACGACGTGGTCGTTGGATGTTCGCGGCCCCGGGCCGCACGGGCGTTGCTGGAGTACGCGGGCCTTGCGCTGGATGAGCGCCGCGTCGAGTGGGTGGCGCTGCCCTTTGACCGTGAAGCGTTGAAGCGCGAGTACGGCGTGCCGTGGTATCCCGTCATTGACCGCTCGCGCTGCACGGGGTGTGGCACCTGCCATGATTACTGTCTTTTTTCGGTCTACGACAAAGCAGCGAAAGGCGAACTCTCCGGGCGTGTACGTGTGACGGCACCGCTCAACTGCAAGACCGGCTGCCCTGCCTGTGCGCGGCTTTGTCCCGAAGGCGCGCTGATTTTCCCGTTCTGTCACGAGGCGGAGCTCAACGGCGAGATCGAGCACCCGGCTCGTCGCTCGTCCGATGAGCTTGCGGCGGCGCTGGGCGATGATCCCATGCGCGTCTTGGCCGAGCGGCGTAAGCAGAAGCAGCGGCAGCTTCTTGACCCGGCCAAATTTGCGCAGGCAGAAATAGACCGCATCACCTATTCCGGCGTGTTGTGACGTGGACGCTAAAGGAGAAAGCTAAGGGACAGGTCTTTAGAACGTATACGCGAACAGAGAAGTGCCTCACGGCACCACTACGAACGGTAGCGCGGCCCGTGTTTACGCAACCGTTTGTAGCGCCATTCGGGACAGGTCTTTAGAACGTATACGCG